>CALVLO010000102.1 GCA_944338265.1 uncultured Clostridia bacterium | reverse complement strand
AGCCTGTCGCGCAGCCACTTTACCCCGCTGCCCGCATGAAAGCAGCTCCCCTCTAAGGCGTATGCCCGCTTGCCGTTCACGCCGCACGCCGCCGTCGTCAAAAGCCCGCTTACAGAAGATGCGGCATGCCCGCCCGTGTGCATGAGAAAAAAGAGCCCCGTCCCGTAGGTGATCTTCCCCTCGCCCGCGCCGAGGCACGCCTGCCCGAAGAGCGCCGCCTGCTGATCGCCCGCCGTCCCCGCAATGGGAATGCTGCGCCCGCCAAGCCGCATCTCCCCCATGCGCGCATCGCTCGCACGCACCTCGGGCAAGATCGCGCGCGGGATGCCGAATCGGCGCAGCAGCCCCTCGTCCCACACCCCGTTGTGCAGATCGAAGAGCATGGTGCGGGAGGCATTCGTCACGTCGGTCACAAAGGAGCGCCCCTCCGTAAACTTAAAAATGAGATAGCTGTCCACCGTGCCCGCGCACAGCTGCCCCACCGCGGCAAGCGTGCGGACGGCGGGAATATTTTCAAAGTTCCACACTATCTTGCTTGCCGAAAAGTACGCATCCGGCACGAGCCCCGTATGCGCGCGGATGAGCGCCTTGGTCTCGCCGTCGAGCGCGGCACACCACGCGCCCGTGCGGCGGCACTGCCATCCGATGACGGGGCAGACGGGCTCGCCCGTCCGCCTGTCCCACATAACGACCGCCTCCCGCTGATTGGCAATGCCGATGCCCGCAACGTTCTCGGCGCCCGCAAAGCGGATGCAGTCGTTGAGGACGTACATCGCCTTAAAGTAGATCTCGTCCGCATCCTGCTCCACCCAGCCGGGGCGGGGCAGCGAGAGCGCGACCTCCTGCTGCGCGCGGTGCACGAAGGCATGCCCGCGGGTATCGTATACAAACGCGCGCACGCTCGTGGTGCCCGCATCGAGTGCGATCACATACCGCATCCTCCACCTCCTATAAAAAATCACCCGCCCGCGGGCTGCGCGGACGGGCGAGAAGCTGTGCGATCAGAAGAATACGCCGCGCGCCTGCTCCTTGACTTCCGCAGAAGTGCTGAACGGGATGCGGGTGGTGTAGCCCCTGCGGGCGGCAACGATCATCTTGGCGGGCCAAGCGTAAATATCGCGGTTCCAAGTATTCACGGTATCGTTGTACACCTCGCGTGCAGCCGTGATCTCCTTCTGGAGATAGGCGTTCTGCTGCATCGCGTCGGCGATCTCGGCATGCGCTTTGAGGTCGGGATAGTTCTCAAAGGCAATGTTGATGCTCCTGCCGACGGAGTCGATCTTCTGCGCGATCGCGTTGCGGGCGCCGTCGCCGTCGGGAGAATTGCCCGAGCGGTAAGCGGCGATCTGCGTCATCGTCGTCTTATCGAGGTCGATCGCCTTATCGAGCAGCTTGGCGCAGTTCTGCAAAATAACGACGCGCTGTTCGAGATAGTTATCGATCTGCGAAGCATCGTGCTGGATCTTCTGCTGCAGCTGCGAGAGGTAGTTCCCCGCCTTGATCTTCACGATGAGGAAGATGAGCCCGGGGATGATCGCGCACACCCAAAGCAGGATCTCGAAGATGCGGGAGCCCACACCCACCTTGATGGGGATCTGCTTTTCGATGACGGCGACGTCGCGCCCCTCTTGGTTGACGGGATCCTTCGTTTCGTCAAGTTCGTTTGCCATAAAAGTTCCTCCTTACAAGAATTACTTGAATTTATGCCTTCCCGCCGTCCTTTTGGGAAGGATCGGGCGCCGCGGTTTCCCGCGTTTCAGCCTCCTTTTCCTGTGCCGCGTCCGCCGCGGCGGCTTCCGCCTCCGCCTGCTCTGCCGCAGCCACAGCCCTTTCCACCTTGCCGAGCGCCTCTTCCACGGCGCCCTTCCCGAGCGGCGCGCCATACGCCTTGCCGAGCGCCGCATCCGCCACGGCATCGTACACGCCGCGCAGCACCGGGATCGCCAGAATGCCGCTGCCGAACGCCGCATGATCGCCGTATTTTCCGAGGTACTCGCCAATCGCCTTGCGCTTCGCCGCATATTCCTCGCGCGTGCCGCCCACGGGGCGCACTTCCATCACGGAAGTCCGCGTCAGCGGAACGTACTCCGTCCACGGCACGGGCACGTTGTGCATGTGCCCGTCCCCGCCCAAAACGGGGATATACGCAACGCGCGGGATGGCGTTATAGGAGCGCGCATTCACCTCCACCCTGTCCGCAAGCCCGTCCTTTTGCAAAAAGCGCGTCTTTAAGATGGTCTGCGTCTTGGTATCGCCGTGCGCGAAGAGCGATGCGGGGAAGCGGTTCGCCGCGACCTCCGTCTCGTAAGAGGTGCAGTTGCGCGCGTATACATCTTTGTAAATAAACTCGCGCGGCTTGTGCATTTTATAGAGCGGGATGGCGAGCACGGGCGCGAGATCGAAGTAGATGGAGCGGAAATACTCACAGTTGAAGGAGACAAACGTCTCGCGCGAGGCTTTCAGATCGTAGCTCACATAGCGGGAAGGGTCCGTCTCGATCTGCCAATTCTGCGCGTGCTCGGAGCGGATGCAGTTGAGCCCGCCGTGCTTGATGAAGGAAAAATCGTCGCCGTAAGCCTCATCCGAACGGATGAGCGAGAGCATGTTCTTTTGGGCGAGCGGGGTGAACATCAGGCGGAATTGCACCTCGTTGTCGCGGTCCGTCGCGCCGAAGAGCACGTCGAACTCCGCATTCCCCATCTCCGTAAACGAACCCGTTCCCGAGGCGATCGCCTTGCGCGCCTTCTTTTGCAGCTTCTTTGCGCCCCGCTTGACCTTGCGCTCCACCTGCTTTTCGCTCAGATCCTCCGCATGCGTGGGCGTGCGGGAAAAGTTGAGCTCGGAGGCCGCCTCGTTGCCGTAAAACATGCGCGTGTTGTAGCCGTACACGGGCGCGGGCGCGCGGTAGGAAGCCGTGAGCGTCTGCGAATGGTGCACGGCGCGCCGCCTGCCGTTGGAATCGTAAGAATAGGTCGTCCAGGTAATCACGAGCGAACCCGTATACGTCTGCTCGCAGACGCGGCACACGAGATCGCGCTCATACACGAAGGGATTGCCCTCGACGCTGCCCGAGAGCACGCACACCGTGGAGCTCGACTCGTCGCCGTTATCGTGCAAGCCGTACTTGCGGGACATCAAATCGAACTTCTTCATATCGAAGCAGTCGTCGAGCTTGAGGTCGGGCTCCGTCTTCTCGATGAGCTCGCGCGTCATATTATATGTAAACAGGCTGTGGAGGGGCGCAAGCTGCGCGAGCGCCTCCTCTTTGATCGCATTCGCCTTCTGCACGGCGGCGTCGTACTTTTTCTGCCGCGCCGCGATCATGTGCTTGATCTTTGTAAAGAGCAGCACAAGGAGCACGACGGCGAGCGCAAAGCATGCAATTGCCGCGGCGAGCTGCCAGATCTCCCGCCCGCCCGCATAGAGATAGGCAAAGACGGCGCCTGCCACAATGGCGGCAATGAGCAACAGAATGGCAAGCACGCGCACCGCCCTGCCCGTGCTGAGCTTCTTCTCGGCGGCGGCTGCCTTGGCGGCTGCCGCGTTGTAGCGGGCGACCGTCTTGGCATTTTCTTCGGGAGAGACGCCCGATTTTTTCACGAGCGCATCAAAGTACTCCTCCGCATTGGCTTGGAAGGCGCCCTTCAAATGCCCCGTGTAATATTCAAGCGGCTGAAAATCGTCTAAGTTCTGCATAATCTTCCTTTATTCCCATAAAGTATACAATATTCGCGCGCATTTGTCAAGGCTGCTCAGAAAATTCTCTAACGGGCAGAAAAAAACGCGGCATTTGCCGCGCTTCATACCATTGCGAGGATGCTGCGATATGTCTCGGTATCCTGCGGGAGGTAGGTATTAAAGATGATCTTGAGCCCGCTCTCAGGGTGGCGCATCTTCCATTTGAGCACCGTACCCACGGCAATCTCCGCCGCCTCCTCGCGCGGGAAGCTGAACACGCCCGTCGCAATACAGCAAAACGCCACCGTCTTCAACCCCGCAAGCGATGCCGTCCGCAGGCAGGAGAGGTAGGAAGAGCGCAAGTCGGCACGGTCCTCATCTGTGACCTCGCGGCGGACCATCGGACCGACGGTGTGCAGAACGTAGGTGGCAGGCAGGTTGAAGGCACGGGTGAGCTTGCAATCCCCCACGCCCTCCTCATGCCCCTGCGCGGCGATGATCTTGGCGCAGTCGTCTCTCAGCTGCATGCCCGCCGCCGAATGGATGGCGTTATCGATGCAGCCGTGGTTGCGCAAAAAACAGCCGAGCATGCCCGCGTTGGCGGCATTGACGATGCCGTCCGCCGCAAGGCGGGTGATATCCCCCTCCCACAGCGCAAAACCGTGCCCGTCGAAGGAGAGCTCCTCGGCAGAGACGATGCCCCGCTCCACGCTCTCCGTCCAAAAGAGCCCGTCTTGCAGGGCGGCGATCTCGGCTGGGATGGGATGCGCGGGGCGTTCATTCATATAGCCGCGCACGAGCGCCCGCTTTTTTTCGGGGGTAGCGGAAAACGCCGCGATCAGCCCCCGCTCCCTGAGCAAAAATTTGAGGAGCGCATCCGTCGCCGCCGCCCGCTCCGCCGCGCCAAGCAGGGCAGGGCGCGGATAGGGCGTGAGATCGACGACGGAAGAGAGCGCACCCAGCGTATACACCTTACAGCCCCGCCTTCTCTTTGTTGTAATTGATGAGGCACCCCGCAAGCAGGATCTTGCGCTCATCCTCGGTGAGCGTGCCCAGCGTGAGGGCAATGTCGCGCGTTTTTCCGCCCGAAATAACGGTCGCGACGACGCGCTCCTCCCCCGTCCGCACGGCATCCGCCGCATTGCGCACATACACATAGTCGCCCACCTTCAGCGCAGCTTTGGCGCAGGTAAAGGGCAGCATCCCCCAATTGATGAGGTTGGAACGGTACCGCTTGGTGGCGTACTCCGCGCAGATATTGGCAACGCCGCCCAACACGCGCTGGCAGGAAGCCGCCTGCTCGCGCGCGGAGCCGTCGCCGGGCTTTACGGAGACGACGACGCTGCCGTAGATGGTCCCCTCCTCGGGCACGAACCCGCCGAGCTCCGCAAGCACGCCTTCGGGGAGCTTCCCCTCCTCGCGGCGCGCCTTCTCATCGGCGGCGACCGCCTTTGCGCGGGAGACATATGCGGGATCCTTGCGCGAGAGCGCAAATTCCGCCAGCTTCATGGGATTGGAGCGGTAAGAACTCGTCTCGCCCGAGGGTATGAGCTCG
>CALVLO010000101.1 GCA_944338265.1 uncultured Clostridia bacterium | reverse complement strand
TCCCTCCCCGATCTTGCAAAACCCGAATATTCTGCACTGTGTGAAGTACTATGTCAGACACAATATATACATGTTGTGGCTTGCGGCACGGCATTCCACAGCGCATTGTGTATGAAGTATGTCACGCATAGGTTTGCGCGGCTGCCTGCAGAGGCGCATATCGCGAGCGAATTTCGCTATGCGGACCCCATCATCCTGCCGCGTTCGCTGTGCATTGCGGTGAGCCAGAGCGGAGAGACGGCAGATACGCTCGCCGCCGCGGCGCTCGCCAAGGCGCGGGGCGCGAAGGTGCTCGCCGTGACCAATGTGCGCCGCAGCTCGCTCGAACGCATGAGCGACTTTGTGCTCCCGACGGCAGCGGGGCAGGAGATCGCCGTCGCTGCGACCAAGAGCTTCAACGCGCAGCTCGCTGTTTTGTACGCGCTTGCCGCGGAGATCGCAAGGGGGCGGGGACGCGCCGCGCCGCCGCCCGCGCAGACGGTCGCGCAGATGCGGGAAGCGCTCGCGTGTGCGGAGCAGGTGCGCGCGTGGGTGCCCTATTTTGCGGGGGCAAAGTGCGTCTTTTTCCTCGGCAGGGGCGCCGACTATCTCGCCGCGCGCGAGGGGAGCCTCAAACTCAAAGAGATCGGCTATCTCCCGTGCGAGGGGTATCCCGCGGGGGAGCTCAAGCACGGCACGCTCGCGCTCGTCGACGGCAGGACGCCCGTCGTTGCCATCGTCACGCAGCCCGAGCTCGCCGACAAGACGATGAATGCGGTGCACGAGGCGTATGCCCGCGGCGCGGCGGTCTTCCTCATCACCAACGTGCCCGCCTGCCTTGCGTGCGGGGAGGTCACAGCCTCCCTTCTGCTGCCCGCGTGCGAGCCTGCCTATGCGCCCATGCTCACTTCGCTCCCGCTGCAGCTGCTCGCCTACTATGTTGCCGTGGCGCGCGGGAACGATCCCGATAAGCCGCGCAACCTCGCCAAATCCGTCACGGTGGAATAAGCCGCGGCGTAAAAAAGGGCTCCCGCCCGTGCGGGAGCCCGTATATTTTTTGCGTCAGCCGATCTTTCTGACAAAGGGATGATAGCCGAGGATGGTTTCGATCTCTTCGAGTGCATCCTGCGGGAGGGTGAGCCCGCTCGCCGCCGCGTTGCCTGCAAGCTGCGCGGGCTTGCTCGCGCCCGTGATGACGGAGGAGATCTCCTGCCGCCGCAAGATCCACGCGAGTGCAAGCACGGAGAGGGGCACGCCGAGCTTTTCCGCAACGGACAGGAGCTGCTCTACCTTTTCGAGATTTTGCTCGGTGAGGAGGTTGTTGATCTGCTTATCTGCCTGCCACGTCGCGCGCGAGCCCGCGGGGAGGGGCTGCCCTTTGCGGTATTTGCCCGTCAGAAGCCCCTGCGCGAGCGGTGAAAAGACGGTGATGCCCACGCCGTTTTCGGCGCAGATGCCCATGATCTCATCCTCGATATAGCGGTCGAGCATGTGATACTGCGGCTGGATGACGGAGAGGGGACGCAGATGGTTTTCTTTGATGACGGAGAGCGCCTTGACGATCTGCACGGGCGACCACTCCGAAACGCCGTAATAGAGGATCTTGCCCGCCGCGACCATATCCGAAAGGACCTGCATCGTCTCTTCGATGGGCGTCGTCGGGTCAAAGCGGTGGCAAAAGTACAGGTCGAGATAGTCAAGCTTCATGTTTTGCAGCGATTTATCGAGCTGCTCGACGATGTGCTTACGCGAGAGTCCGCGATCGTTCGCGCCGCGCCCCATCGGGAAGAAGACTTTGGAGGAGACGACGTACTCGCTGCGGCTGTGCTGTTTGAGTGCCTTCCCCAAAAAGCGCTCCGCCGCGCCGCCCGAGTAGGCATCGGCGCAATCGAAGAAGTTGACGCCCGCATCGAAGGCGGCGTTCACCGTTTGGAGGGCAGTCTTTTCTGCCTCCGTTCCGGAGAGGTCGGTCACCCAGCTGCCGAGGGCGATCTCGCTCACTTTGAGTCCCCATTTTCCGAGATTGCGATACTTCATTCCAATTCTCCCAAGTGTGTTTTCTAACATTATAACGATTTTTTGCAATTTTGCAAGGTCTGCGGCGCATAATTTTACGGGAATTTCTGCGAATGCTTGTCATTTCTCCGCAGATATGGTATAATCGTAGGGATGGAATTTACAGGGCTGCCCGCCGACCGTGCGCGGGCAAGACAGATCAACCCCGTTGTGCTCGCCTTTGTGGGGGATGCGGTGTACACGCTGTTTGTGCGCACCCGCCTCGCGCTCTCGAGCGGGGAGAAGACGGGCGCGCTCAACCGCCGCGCCTCCGAGCGCGTTTCGGCACACGGACAGAGCGCCCTGCTCGAGCGCATCCTGCCCCTTCTCACAGAGGAGGAGGCGGAGATCTACCGCCGCGGCAGGAATGCCAAAAAACCCACCAAGAGCAAGAATGCGACGGTGGCGGAGTACGTCCGCTCCACGGGGTTTGAGGCGCTGCTCGGGTATTTGTACCTGACGGGGCAGGACGGGCGGATCAAAGAATTGTTTTTCCCCGAGGATGAGGCATGAAGACAGAGGGAAGAAATGCCGTTTTGGAGCTTCTCAAGACGGATAAGACGATCGAAAAGATCTTGCTGGAAAAGGGCGCGCAGGGCACGCTCGGCAAGATTTTCGCCGAGGCGCGCAGGAAAAATATCCGCGTGCAGTTTGTCGACCGCGCCGCGCTCGACAGGGAGAGCGAGACAAAGCGCCATCAGGGCGTGATCGCCTTCACGACGGCGTATGAATATGCAGACCTGCATCAACTGTTCGGCGGCGAAAACAGCCTCATCGTGCTGTGCGACGGCATTGAGGACGTGCACAATCTGGGCAGCATCCTCCGCGTTTCGGAGTGTGCGGGGGCGGACGGCGTCGTCATCCCCGCGGCAAAGGGGGCTTCCGTCACAGAGGCGGTCATCCGCATTTCGGCGGGGGCGGCGGAGCACATTAAAGTTGCCAAAGTGCCCTCCGTCAATTATGCGGTGGACGAGCTGAAAAAGAACGGCTATTGGGTCTATGCGCTGGAGGCGGGCGGCGAGAGCATCTATCGGGCAGATCTTCGCGGGAAGATCGCGCTCGTCGTCGGCGGAGAGGACAGCGGCGTCAGGCGGCTCACGCGCGAGAAGTGCGACGGCGTGCTCTCCATCCCGCTCTTCGGGAAGGTCAATTCGCTGAATGCTTCCGTCGCGCTCGGCATCGGCGTATATGAGGTGGTGCGTGCAAGAGAGAAGGGAAACGGATGAAGCCCTCGCCGCGCTTGCGCAGGGCGGCGAACCGTGGGCGGAAGAGGAGCTCCTGAACCGTTACAAGAGCGCCGTGCGTGCCCGCGCGCGCAAGTTTTTTCTTGCGGGCGGCGAGACGGAGGATCTTGTGCAGGAGGGGATGATCGGGCTTGTTTCCGCCGTGCGCGGGTACCGCGCGGACGGGGGGAAGAGCTTCAAAAACTTTGCCTATCTGTGCGTTTCCCGCCGCATTTACGATGCGCTGCGCGCTGCCGATAAGCTCAGGGAGTGCGAGGCGTTCGATCCCGACCTCCTTGCCGTGGGCGGCACGCCCGAAGATCTGCTGCTCGCGGGCGAGACGCAGGCGGAGTTCCGTTCGAAACTGACGGGCGCGCTCTCCGATTTTGAGTTCCGCGTCGTTACGCTCTATCTCGACGGGATGAGCTATGCCGCCATCGCGCGCGTGACGGGCAAGGGGATGAAGAGCATCGACAATGCGCTTGCCCGTTCCAAAAAGAAATTACAGAGGGCGTTCCGCCGCTGAGGCGGCGCCCGCATGCAGGAGGAAGCTATATGGCGCATCTCTCCCTATACAGAAAATTCCGCCCCGCGTCCTTTGCCGAGATCGTGCGGCAGGAGCACGTTGTGCGCGTGCTCAGGCATCAGATCGAGCGCGGCGAGGTGGGGCATGCGTACCTGTTTGCGGGGCCGCGCGGTACGGGCAAGACGAGCGTTGCCCGCATTTTTGCGCGCGCCGTCAACTGCGAACATCCCAAGGACGGCTCGCCCTGCGGGAAGTGTCCGACCTGCCTTGCGCTCGCCGAGGGCTCGCTCGACATCGCCGAGATCGACGCCGCCTCCAACAACGGCGTGGGCGAGATGCGCGATCTGCGGGAAAAGGTGCAGTATCCGCCCGTTACGGGCAAGTATAAAGTGTATATCATCGACGAGGTGCACATGCTCACGGACAGCGCCTTCAACGCGCTGTTGAAGACGCTCGAAGAGCCGCCCGCGCATGCCATCTTCATCCTTGCGACGACGGAACCGCACAAGATCCCCGCGACCATCCTCTCCCGCTGCATGCGGCTGGATTTTAAGCTCATCCCCGAGGAGGATCTCGAAAAGCACCTCTCGTCTATTCTCGACGGCTTGGGCAGAAAGTACGAGCGGGAGGCGGTCGCCGCCATCGCCCGTGCGGGCGCGGGGAGCGACAGAGATATGCTCTCCATTGCCGAGATGTGCCTCGCCTATGGCGATACGCTCACCTATGAAGGGGTGACGGCGGTCCTTGGCGCGGCGGATTTTGAGCGGGCTTGTGCGCTCGTCGGCGCGATCTTGCGCTCGGAGATGCCTGCGGCACTTGCGGCGGCGGAGGGGCTGCTCGCCGAGGGCAAGGCGGTGGGCGTGCTTTTGCGGGATATTTTAAGCTTGCTCAACGAGGTCGCCGTCGCCAAGACGTGCGCCAATGCGGAAAAACTTCTCTCGCTGCCCAAGCGCCTCTTTGCCGCGGTGAAAGCCGTTGCGGACGGGGCGGAGGGCAGCGCCATCCTGCGGGCGACGGAGATCTTTATGAAGACGGAGAGCGAACTCCGCTTCGCCTCTTCGCCGCGTATCGCGCTCGAAACGGCGATCTTGCGGGCGGCGTTTCCGCCGCTCGATGCGGATCTCGATGCGCTGTGCGTGCGCATTGCCGACCTCGAGCGGAAGGTGGCGGCGCTCTCCGCGGGCGCGCCCGTTGCGGCGGCTGCGGCGCCCGTTGTTGAGGCAAAACCCGCACCCGCGCCGCGTTTGAAGGCGGAACGCCCGCAGCCGGAGGCGGAGGAATTGCCCCCGCCGCCGCCCTTTGAAGACGTGCCCTTGTGGGATATGGCGCCTCCGCCCGAAGCGGAGATTGCGCCGTTTGCGGAACCGCCTGCGCCCTTTGCGGAGGCCGCGCCGTCCGTTCCGCCCGCAAGAGAGGCGGCGCAGCCCGCCATGCAGCGTGCGCCGCAGGGCGGCGTGCAGGATGCGGAGACGGCGTTCGGTCTGTTTT
>CALVLO010000100.1 GCA_944338265.1 uncultured Clostridia bacterium | reverse complement strand
CCGAACGGGAGATCGTCATCGGGGTAGACCTCAAGGACGGCGCGTTCGGCGCGACGGCGTGGGGGTGCGACCTCACCTACGACTATGTAAAGATCAACGGAGATTACAGGACGTGATAGGGAAAGAGGCGCAGGCGGAATTTCTTCTCGAGGCGATGCCCTATATCGAGAAGTACCAAAACAAGATCCTCGTCGTAAAGTATGGCGGCAATGCCATGACGGACGATACGCTCAAAAAGCTTGTCATGCGCGACATGACGCTTTTGCAGTTCGTCGGCATCAAGGTGGTTTTGGTGCACGGCGGCGGGCCGGAGATCTCGCAGACGCTCAAACGCATGGGGATCGAATCCCGTTTTGTGGGCGGGCTGCGCTACACCGATGCCGAGACGGCGGAAGTCGTCCGTATGGTGCTTGCGGGGAAGGTGAATAAAGAACTCGTGCATATGCTCGGCTCGCTCGGCGCGAAGGCGGTGGGGCTTTCCGGCATCGACGGCAAGCTCTTAAAGTGCTCCAAGGAGAGCGAAGAGCTCGGCTTCGTCGGCAAGATCGAGCATGTGGATACCGATCTCATCCACGCCTGCCTGAGCGCAGGGTATCTGCCCGTCGTCTCTACCGTCGGTTACGACGACGAGGGGAATATCTACAACGTCAACGCCGATACGGCGGCTTCCGCGCTTGCGGGGGCGCTCAAGGCGGAGAGTCTCATTCTGATGACGGACGTGCGCGGGCTTTTGAAGACGGCGGACGATGCTTCTTCGCTCATCAAAAAGGTGTATGTTTCCGATGTGCCTTCGCTCATCAAAGAGGGCATTATTTCGGGGGGGATGATCCCCAAAGTGCAGTGCTGCCGCGATGCCATCCGCAACGGGGTGGGGCGTGTGTTTATTACAGACGGCAGGGTGAAACATTCTATTTTATTGGAATTGCTCTCGGACGAAGGTTTGGGGACAATGTTTGTAAAGGGAGACTGATTTTATCAGTCCTTCTTTTACGATAACGGGATTTTGCATATGGATTTTTCTCAGATCGAACAATTGGATAAGCGCTACCATGCCGAGACGTATGCCTATTTTCCCGTCGCGTTTACGGGCGGCAAGAACGCCACGCTCATTGGTACGGACGGGAAGGAGTATATCGACTTCGGCGCGGGCATTGCGACGAATATCTTCGGCGTCAACGACGAGAGTTGGAAGGCGGCGGTCATCGAGCAGCTCGGCAGGGTGCAGCACGTCAGCAATTACTACTATGCCGAGCCGCAGAGCAGGCTTGCGGAGCTTTTGTGCACCAAGTCGGGCGCAAAGCGCGTGTTCTTTGCAAATTCGGGTGCGGAAGCCAACGAATGCGCCTTCAAGGCGGCGCGCAAATATTCGGCGATGAAATACGGCGAGGGGCGTGCCAAGATCGTCTCCTTAAAGGGGAGCTTTCACGGCAGAACGCTCTTTACGCTCACGGCGACGGGGCAGGATGCCTTTCACCGTTGGTTTGGTCCGTTCGTGCCCGAAGTCGGGTACGCGGAAGCCAACATGGAAGATCTCCGTCGGGTCGCCGATCAAAAGACGTGCGCCGTCGTCATCGAATGCGTGCAGGGCGAAAGCGGTGTCAATGCGCTGCCGAGGCAGTTTGTAACGGCGCTCGAAGCCTTCTGCAAGGAGCGGGATATCCTCCTCATCTGCGACGAGGTACAGAGTGGCAACGGCAGAACGGGAAAGCTTTACGCCTACGAGCATTACGGCATTTCGCCCGATATCGTCACGACGGCGAAGGGCTTGGGCGGCGGGCTGCCCATCGGCGCCTGTCTCTTCTTCGAAAAGACGGAGCACGTCTTGCAGGCGGGCGATCACGGCTCTACCTTCGGCGGGAACCCCGTCTGCTGTGCGGGGGCGGTCAATGTCGTCTCCCGCCTCACGGATGAGTTCTTGCTCGAAGTGCAGGGCAAAGCCGACTATATGCGCGCCAAGCTCAAGGGATTTGACGGCGTGACGCAGGTAACGGGGCTTGGGCTCATGATCGGGCTCGGCGTGAAAAAAAATTCCAAGGAAATTGCGGCAGAGTGCTTAAAGCGCGGGCTTTTGGTGCTCACCGCGCACGAGCGCGTGCGCATCGTGCCGCCGCTCACCATCACAAAAACCGAGATGGACGAGGGCTTGTCCATTCTTAAGGAGGTACTCAAATGAAACATCTTCTCAAACTTGCCGATCTTACGCGCGAGGAGATCTTGTCCGTCCTCAACCTCGCCGATCAGCTCAAATACGAGCGCAAGCACGGCGTGGTGCAGGAATATCTCAAGGGCAAAAAGCTTGGTATGATCTTCCAGAAGTCGTCCACGCGCACGCGCGTCTCCTTTGAGGTCGGCATGTACGAGCTCGGCGGCTATGCGCTCTTTCTCTCCAACCGCGATCTGCAGATCGGGCGCGGAGAGCCCGTCGAGGATACAGCGCGCGTGCTCTCGCGCTATCTCGACGGCATCATGATCCGCACTTTTGCGCAGCAGGAGGTGGAGGATCTTGCCAAATACGGCACCATCCCCGTCATCAACGGGCTCACCGATTACTGCCATCCCTGCCAGGTGCTCGCCGATCTCATGACCATCCGCGAGAAAAAAGGCAACTTCAAGGGGCTGAAAATGTGCTTCATCGGCGACGGCAACAACATGGCGAACTCGCTTATGGTCGGCTGTGTGAAGACGGGCATGGAATTTGCGATCGCCTGCCCCAAAGGCTACGAGCCCGACGCGGCGCTCACCGCATGGGCAAAGGAGAAGGGCTCCGTCACGGTGACGGAGGATGTCTTCGCCGCCGCTAAGGATGCCGACGTCATCTATACCGATGTGTGGGCTTCGATGGGGCAGGAGGAAGAGAAGGCAAAGCGCGAGCGGGCATTCAAGGGCTATCAGGTGAATGCGGCGCTCATGGAGGTTGCGCAGAAGGATGCCATGGTGCTCCACTGCCTGCCCGCACACCGCGGGGAGGAGATCACCGCAGACGTCTTTGAGGCGCATGCCGACGAGATCTTTGAAGAAGCGGAAAACCGCCTGCACGCACAAAAGGCAGTGCTGTGCAAGCTCATCAAATAAGCGGAGGAAGAACGCACGCATGAACAGGAAAGTTTATCTCACATTGGAAAACGGAAAGGTGTTCGAGGGATATTCCTTCGGCGCGGAGCGCGAGGTCATCGGCGAGCTCGTGTTCACCACGGGCATGACGGGGTACATCGAGACCATCACCGATCCGAGCTACTACGGGCAGATCGTCACGCAGACCTTCCCGCTCATCGGCAACTACGGCATCATCCTCTCGGATAAGGAGAGCAAGAAGTGCCATCTCACGGCTTACGTCGTCCGCGAGAAGTGCGATACGCCCTCCAACTTCCGCTGCGAAATGACGCTCGAAGCCTTTTTGAAGGAGCAGGGCATCCCCGCCGTGTACGGTGTGGATACGCGCGAGCTCACGCGCATCGTGCGCGAGGCGGGCGTCATGAACGCGGCGATCACCTTTAAGCCGCTCACCGATCTTACGGCGCTCAAAGCCTACCGCGTAAAGGATGCGGTGAAGGCGGTCTCCTCGGGCAAGGTACGCGCCTCGGGTGAGGAGGGCGGTCCCCGCGTCGTCTTGTATGATTTCGGCGCAAAGCAGAATATCGTGCGCGAGCTCGTCAAGCGCGGCTGCTATGTCATCGAAGTACCCGCGACCTGCACGGCGGAGGAGGCGCTTTCCTACCATCCGGACGGCATTATGCTCACCAACGGTCCCGGCGACCCTGCGGAGAATGTGGAAGTCGTCGAAAATATCCGCAAACTCATCGGCAAAAAGCCCATCCTCGGCATCTGTTTGGGGCATCAGCTCTTCGCGCTTGCGATGGGCGGGCAGACGCGCAAGATGAAGTACGGCCACCGCGGCGCCAATCAGCCTGTAAAAGATCTCAAAACGGGCAAGGTGTTCATCTCGTCGCAGAACCACGGCTACGAAGTGGTGAGCGAGTCTGTTAAGGGCATGGGCAACCTCACTTTTATCAACGCCAACGACGGGACCTGCGAGGGCGTGGAATATCCCTCCGTCAACGCATTCACCGTGCAATTCCACCCCGAAGCGTGCGGCGGACCTCACGATGCAAATTTCCTGTTCGACCGCTTTATCGAGAACATGAAAAAGGAGAACTGATATGCCGAAGAGAAGTGACATCAAGAAGGTACTCGTCATAGGCTCCGGTCCCATCGTCATCGGCCAGGCTGCGGAATTTGACTATGCGGGCGCGCAGGCGTGCCGCGTGCTCAAGGATGCGGGCGTCAACGTCGTGCTGTGCAACTCCAACCCCGCAACCATCATGACGGATAAAATGCTTGCGGATGAGATCTATCTCGAGCCGCTCACCATCGATAGCTTAAAGCGCATCATCATCAAAGAGCGCCCCGATTCGCTGCTTGCCTCGCTCGGCGGGCAGACGGGGCTCACCATGGGCTGCAAGCTCGCCAAAGAGGGCTTCCTCGATGAGTGGGGGGTCAAGCTCATCGGCACCAAGCTCGATGCCATCGACCGCGCGGAGGACCGCGAGCTCTTCAAAGAGACGATGGAAAAAATCGGGCAGCCCGTCGTTCCTTCGGATATTGCCTACACGGTGGAAGAGTGCGTCTCCATTGCCGAAAAGCTCGGCTATCCCGTCATCGTGCGCCCCGCGTTCACGCTCGGCGGTGCGGGCGGCGGCGTCGCCTACGATGAGGAGGAGCTCCGCCTCATCTCGCACAACGGGCTCATGCTCTCGCCCATCACGCAGGTGCTCATCGAAAAGTATATCGGCGGCTGGAAGGAGATCGAGTTCGAAGTACTGCGCGACAGCGCTGGCAACGTGATCACCGTCTGTTCGATGGAGAACGTCGATCCCGTCGGCGTGCACACGGGCGACTCCATCGTCGTCGCGCCCTGCATCACGCTCTCCGATAAGGAGTATCAGATGCTGCGCACGGCGTCCCTCAATATCATCACGGAGCTCGGCATCGAGGGCGGCTGCAACTGCCAATTCGCGCTGCACCCCGAGAGCTTTGAATACGCCGTCATCGAGGTCAATCCCCGTGTCTCGCGCTCTTCGGCGCTCGCAAGTAAGGCGACGGGGTATCCCATCGCAAAAGTGGCGACCAAGATCGCGCTCGGCTACACGCTCGATGAGATCAGGAATGACGTTACGGGTAAGACGTTTGCCTGCTTCGAGCCTGCCATCGACTATGTCGTCGTCAAGCTCCCCAAGTGGCCCTTCGATAAATTTTTGTACGCGGGGCGCACGCTCGGCTCGCGCATGAAGGCGACGGGGGAGGTGATGGCGATCGGTACCTCCTTCGAACAGGCGATCATGAAGGCGGTGCGCGGCGCGGAGAT
>CALVLO010000099.1 GCA_944338265.1 uncultured Clostridia bacterium | reverse complement strand
GCTCAAAGGTCCCAAAACCAAGGGCAAGATCTACCTCACCTACTCCGCTTCGGCAACGGGCGCGTGCTACTGCATGGGGATGCTCCGCGCCGACGAGGAGAGCGACCTGCTCGATCCCCGCTCGTGGCAGAAAGACCGCTTGCCCGTGCTCAAAACAGACGCAAAGCTCAAAGTGTTCGGGCCGGGGCACAACTGCTTCGTCCGCGGAGACGAGAACGAGGTGCTGACCCTTCTCCACTTCCGCGATTACGAGAAGATCCACGGCGATCCGCTCAACGACCACAACCGCCACGCGCACGTCCTCAAAGTCAAATTTGCAGAGGACGGCTGCCCGATCTTCGAGCTGAACCCCGACGAACTCTACAACGCGCCCTACGAGAACGAGAAGCAGAAGAACATCAACGCATAAAATACTCCCCCGCCGCGCAGATGCGCGGCGGGGGATTTCACTCTATGACGATCTGCGCGCCCCGCGAAATGCGGGGCGCGCATCGTTTAATCTTCCAAGATCTCCAAATAAGGCTTCCCGTGGGTATATTTTGCAACGGTGAGCCTGTTTCCGTCGCGGTCCTCTGCCGCGTACAGCGAAAACCAATCGGGGTGGCGGAGCGCCTTCACCGCCATATCGTCCCAGATATAACAGCCCTTCTCGCCCGAAACGAACGTCATCTCCCGCGCGCGCGCAACAATGCGCCGTTGCAATCCGCCGCCCGAAAGATCGACGTTCTGCACGTTCAGAAGCGGATGGCGGCAGGTATCCATCGTCACCGCAACGTGCGCATACCGCCGCGTGACGGCGGCAAACGCCGCGCGATCGAGCGCGTGATTGAACTCATACCCGTGGAAGTTGGGCGTTTCCGCAACGTTCCCGCCCATAAACACGAACTTCCGCACCGCGCCGCGCGCGAGAATGCGCGGAACGAGCGTCATCGGACCGAGGCTCAAAAGATCGTATTCCCCCGCGAGCTGCGCGAGCCAATCGGAGAACGCCGCAACGGGCGCGGAACATCCGCCATCATCCGAAAAGAGATCGCCCATGCCGTCGTTCCCGTGGATGTTTTTCAGATATTCCGAAGGCTGCACTTCTGCCGTCGTATCCACGAGGGTGAGCGGGACACTTTCAAAGGGCAGGTGCGCAACAAGCTTTTTTGCGTTGGCAAGCGAAATTTCGGGCGGGACATTGCCGCCGATGGCGACGAGCACCGCCTCCGCGTACCCATCCGCCGCGGCATGCGAAAGCGCATCTACCGTGGCGGCGGCGTCGTCCAAACCGTAATCACAACACAGAATGAGTTTCATGCCCCCATTATAGCACGCCGAGCCTCCTTTTACAAGGGGGCTCGGCAAAATTTTTATAAAACACAGTCCTGCGGCGGTTTTTACATGATATTTTTTACCGACCGCGGGAAGAGCGTCACATCGCGGATGTTCTCCATACCCGTCACATACATGACGAAGCGCTCGAACCCGAGCCCGAACCCGCCGTGCGGCACCGTACCGAAGGTGCGCAGATCGAGGTACTGTTTGTAGGCGGCAAGGTCCATGCCCCGCGCCTTCATGGCGGCGAGCAGCTTTTCGGGATCGGCTTCGCGCTCGCTGCCGCCGATGATCTCGCCGATGCCGGGCACGAGAAGATCGGTCGCGGCGACCGTCTTGCCGTCCGCATTCTGCTTCATATAGAAGGACTTGATCTCTTTGGGGTAGTTGATGACGAACACGGGCTTTTTGAACACATGCTCGGTGATATACTTCTCGTGCTCCGTTTGCAGATCGCAGCCCCATTCTACGGGATATTGGAAGCTGACATCCGCCTTTTTCAGAAGGGCGATGGCGTCCGTATAATCGAGCACGCCGAACTCGCTCTCCACAACGTTTTTGAGCTTTGCTTTCAGCCCCGCCTCCATGAACTTTTCGAAGAAGTCCATCTCCTCCGGGCACTCCTCCATCACCGTGCGGATGACGGTTTTGATCATATCCTCCGCGATCTCCATCACGTCGGGAAGTTCCGCAAACGCGATTTCAGGCTCCACGTGCCAGAACTCCGCCAGATGGCGCGTCGTGTTGGAGTTTTCCGCGCGGAAGGAAGGACCGAACGTGTAGATTCTGCCCAGCGCAGTCGCCGCGACTTCGCCTTCGAGCTGACCCGAGACGGAAAGCCCCGCCTTCTGCCCGAAGAAGTCCTCTTTGAAATACGCCTCTTCGCGCTCGTACTTCGCGTTCCACGGCTGCGTCGTCACGCGGAACATCTCGCCCGCGCCCTCGCAGTCGCTCGCCGTGATGAGGGGCGTGTTGATATAGTAATATCTGCGGTCGTGGAAATAGCGGTGGATCGCCTGCGCCGCAACGCTCCGCACGCGGAACACGGCGGTAAACGTATTGGTGCGCAGCCGCAGGTGCGGAATGGTGCGCAGAAATTCCAGCGACGTGCGCTTTTTCTGAATGGGATAGTCGCCCGGGCATTTACCGAGGAGTTTCACCTCTCTTGCGTTCAGCTCCGCGCCATCGCTCCTGAACGCCTTTACGACCTCGCCGCGCACGCAGACGGACGCGCCGCACTTGGTGCATTCCGCGTCGAGCGAAACGGCGTTTTTATCCACGACGACCTGCAAGCGGGCAAAGCTCGTCCCGTCCGCAAGTTCCAAAAAGGCGACCGCGGAAGATTCGCGGAAGGTGCGCACCCATCCGCAGACGGTGACTTCGCCGCCGATGAGGCTCCGATCCCGCAGAACTTCTGCAATATCGGTATGTTTCATGAAACTCCTCCCAAAAGGATGCGTTTATTTTTTGATGATGCAGGCGCTGCGGGCGGGCACTTTGCCGTTTTTCACGGCGCCGCCCACGGTGTAGAGCACTTCGCCCGTGCAATCGAAGGTTGCCTTCATATCCCGATCCGCAGGATTGAGCACGACGAGGATCTCCTCCCCGCCGCCGACGCGGCGGTAGGCGAAGGGATAGGCGTTCTTTTCTGCAAAGACGGGCTCGAAGGTGCCGAACGATTGCAGCGCGGGGTGCGCGGCGCGGAGTTTGAGCAGCGCCTTCACGGCAGAGAGCAGGGAGTTTTTATCCCCTTCCTCCTCCGCGACGGTGGGCGCATCCGCGCTGTCATCGAAGGGAATGTAGGAAGTCTTCCCCGTGGTAAAGCCCATTCCCGCGCCCTTTTTCCACTGCATGGGCGAGCGGGAGCCCGTGCGGTCGTAGCCGCCCTCCACCGAGGTGACGTTTTCCAGATAGCGCATGCCGATCTCGTCGCCATAATAGAGGAAGGGCGCGCCGGGCATCGTGAAGAGGAAGGCAAAGCAGATCTTGAGATCGTGCATATCCCGCCCGCGGGCAAGGCGCATCATATCGTGATTGCTCGAAGGGATGCAGATGAGCCCCTTGCCCTCGGTGGAAGCAAGGTCTGCAAGATAGATCTCGAGGAAGGTCGTGATATCCCCCTTGCCCTCCTTGGAGAAGAAGGGATGCTCGCTGCGGAAGAGCGACATGTAGGCAGGGGGACCGAAGTGCAGCATGAAGTCCATATGGAAGCCGCCCGCGATGGACTCGTGCGGGACGCCCCACTCGGAGACCATGGCGCAGTGCGGGTACTCCCGATCGAGAAAGGCGCGGATATCCTGCCACAGGCGGATGTTTGCGGGATGCCCGATATCATCCTCCTTGATGAGGCTCGCCGCCATATCCACGCGGAAGCCGTCTGCCCCCATATCCAGCCAGAAGCGCATTGCATCCTTCATGGCTTCGCGCGTGGCGAGCGCGGCGGGGCTGTCTGCCGCCATCTTCCACGGCTTATCCGGATGCGCGTAGCCGTAGTTGAGCGCGGGCTGATGGGAGAAGAAGTTGACGACGGCGCAGCCGTTGCGGTCGGAAATGCCGCGCACGGTGGCGGCATCGCCCGCCCCTTCCCAGATGCTGTCCGTCCAGACAAAGCGGTCTGTAAACTCGTTCTTTTCCGCCTTCATCGATTGCTTGAACCACGGGTGATCGATGGCGGTGTGCCCGGGCACGAGATCCAAAAGGACGTGCATCCCGAGCTTGTGCGCCTCTTCAAAAAACTTCTTCGCGTCCTCGTTGGTGCCGTAGCGGGGCGCGACGCGCTTGTAGTCGCGCACGTCGTAACCCGCGTCGCCGAAGGGCGAATCGTACCACGGGTTGACCCAGATCGCGTTGCAGCCGAGCTCTTTGATATAGCCGAGCCGCTCCGTCATGCCGCGGATGTCGCCGATGCCGTCGCCGTTCGTATCCTGAAAGGACTGCGGATAGATCTCGTAGAATACAGCGTCGTTGAGCCATGCAGGAAGTGCCATAAAGTTACCTCTCTTGATTTTTTACCCCGCGGATGCGGGAAATTTTTTCTTCTTGATCGCGTTAGTACGCCCGCGCAAAGATGACCGTCTTTTCTGCTTTCTTGCCGCAGACGACGCACTTTTTCGCGCTGTTTTCGCCATCGAGCACGCGGGCGGTCGCCTGCGCGAACTCCTTTACCCTGTCTTCACAGGCGCGGCAGCCGCACCAGCCCGCGCGGACGAAGTTGCCGCCATCCACGCCTGCGAGCAGCTCTTCCAAAGAATTTGCCCGCACGATGCGCTTTTCCATGCGCGCCTTGGCGGCAGCGTACATGTTTTCGGAAATTTCTTTGAGCAGCGCCTGCACGCTCTCTGCAATGCCTTCGAGCGGAGCCTCCGCCTTCTCGAGCGTATCGCGCCGCGCCATCAGGCACTTGCCTGCCTCCAAATCGCGCGGGCCGAGCTCGATGCGCACGGGCACGCCCTTCATCTCCCACTCGTTGAACTTCCAGCCGGGCGAATTTTCGCTCTCGTCCAGGACGACGCGCACGCCCGCGGCGGCAAGCTTTTGTTTGAGATCGCGGCACGCCTCCAAAACGCCCTCTTTTTTGGACGCAATGGGCACGATGACCGCCTGCACGGGCGCGACGACGGGCGGCATCACGAGCCCGCGCCCATCGCCGTGCGTCATGATGAGTGCGCCGATGAGGCGGGTGGAGACGCCGAACGACGTCGTATACCCGTACTTCTGCACGCCGTCTTTATCGAGGAATTTGATCTCGAACGCCTTGGCAAAATTCTGCCCGAGATAGTGCGTGGTGCCCGCCTGCAAGCTCTTGCCGTCGTGCATCATCGCCTCCATGCCGAAGGTGGCAACGGCGCCCGCGAACTTTTCCTTCTCCGTCTTGCGTCCCGTTAAAACGGGCATTGCAAGGCAGGTCTTGGCGAACTCTTCGTAGACGGCGAGCATCTTCAGCGTCTCCTCCATCGCCTCCTCTTCGGAGGCGTGGACGGTATGCCCCTCCTGCCACAAAAATTCGCTCGTGCGGAGGAAGGGGCGCGTGGTCTTTTCCCAACGCATGACGTT
>CALVLO010000098.1 GCA_944338265.1 uncultured Clostridia bacterium | reverse complement strand
CTTGCCGTGCCGTTGCCGATGGCGATGTGCTTGACGGCGTGCTTTCTGATGAGCGCGGAGAGCTTTTCGATGCACTCTTTTTTCTGCCGTTCGCCGTGGGTGGGATAGACGACGGTGGTATCCAGCACCTTGCCCGTGCCGTCTACAACGGCGACCTTGCAGCCCATGCGATAGCCGGGATCCAGCCCCATCGTTACAAATCCCTTGACGGGCGGCTGCATGAGAAGCGGCTTTAAGTTGAGCGCAAACTGCCCGATGGCACCCTCGCTCGCCGCCTCTGTGAGCGTGCCCCTGATCTCGCGCTCCATGCTGGGCGCGATGAGGCGGTCGTAGGCATCTGCTGCGGCATTCTCCACAAATTCGGTGGAGGCGCAGCGCTTTTTCACGACGCGGCGATGGATGGCGCCGAGCGCGACGTCGCGGTTGATGACGACGCTGACTTTGAGCACCTCTTCCCGCTCGCCGCGGTTGACGGCAAGCACCTGGTGCCCCTGGATCTTCTCGACGGGCGAGGAGAAGGCGTAATAGTTGCGGTAGACGGTATCTTCGGGATCCTTTTTCGCCGCAACGGAGACGACATCCGCCCATTTGAGGTAAAGTTCGCGCAGATCTTTGCGCACGTCCGCATCGTCCGAGATCATCTCGGCGATGATATCGGAAGCGCCCGCAAGCGCTTCTTCGACAGAAGAAACGCCCTTTTCGGCATCGATATACTCTTTTGCCGCTTCTTCGGGCACGGGGCAATCGGGCTGCTGTGCGAAGAGGAGCTCGGCAAGCGGCGCAAGCCCCTTCTCGCGGGCGATGGTCGCGCGGGTGCGGCGCTTTTGCTTATAGGGGCGGTACAGATCCTCCACCTCGGCGAGCGTCTTTGCCTCGTCGATGGCTTTGGCGAGCTCTTCCGTGAGCTTGCCCTGATTTTCGATGGAATTTTTTACCTCCGTGCGGCGCGCTTCCAGATTGCGCAGATAGGCGAGCCTGTCTGCAAGGGTGCGGATGGCTTGGTCGTCCATCGCGCCGTGCATCTCCTTGCGGTAGCGCGCGATGAAAGGCACGGTGTTACCCTCGTCCAAGAGGGTGATGACGTTCTCGACGTAGTCCTTCCTCTGACCGAGTTCTTCGGCGAGGATCTCGGGAATGGTCTGCATGCGTTCTCCTTGTGCTTTTTACTTACCGAAGGATTATACCATATCCCGCGCCAAATGACAAGGAAATTTTCCCAAAAAAGCCGCCGCCCCGCTGCGGGGGGATAACGGGTCCCCCGCAGCGGGGCGGCACAACAAGCCACACTTTATAAAAAGATGAGCAATAGGCTTGCAAACTGCAGGGCGGTGCCTGCGATATCGAAGAGGTGCCACACGGCGTGAAACCACTTCACCCGCTTGCCGAGCGCAAAGAAGACGATGCCGAAGGTGTAGGCGAGCCCGCCCGCGAGCAGCAGCCAGAAGGAAGCGGCGGAGAGCGCCGCCCAAAGCTGCGGCAGCACGGCGAGCGCCATCCAGCCCATGACGCAGTAGAGCACCATGGAGATCGCCTTTACGACTTTATTATTCATGGCGATGGCGTTCATCGTGATGCCCGCTGCCGCGCATCCCCACTGCAAACCCAACACGACGGTGCCCGCCGCCGTCGCAGAGAGCGCCGAAAGACAGTACGCGGAATACGTTCCCGCAATGAGCAAAAAGATGGTGCAATGATCGAAGACGCGGAAGACGCCCTTCGCCCTGCCGTCGGGCAGGAAATGATAGAGCGCGCTCATCGTGTACAGCACGACCGCACCCAATCCGAAGAGGGAGACGCCCGCCATCGCCGCGGGCGCGGGATAGCTCAACGCGAGCAGCACCGCCCAAAAGGCGAGGCTCAGCCCGCCGCCCGCAATGTGCGAGACGGCGTTGAACACCTCCTCGCCCCGCGTATAGAAGGATAAAAATCCCTTTCTGCCCTTGATCGCCGCCTGTGACCGCATCCGCGTGCCCTCCTCACGGTATTCGCCCCGCCGCGGGGCTACGATAACAGCATACGCCCGCCGCGGGAAAAATGCAACCTACTTCTTCCGCGGGCGGCTCTCCTTCTGTTTTTGCCCCTTCCACCTGCAAATATTCCCGCTCTACCTGCAAAAAAGCGGGCTCTACGCAGGGTAGAGTCCGCTTTCATCGCGAAAAAGATGCTCACATGCTCTCGTGGATGGTGCGGGCGATCACGTCGTCTTGCTGCTCCTTGGTGAGCTTGTTGAAGTTGACGGCATACCCGCTCACGCGGACGGTGAGCTGCGGGTATTTTTCGGGATGTTTTTGCGCATCTAAAAGCGTCTCGCGGTTGAAGACGTTGACGTTGAGATGATACCCGCCGTCGCTCACATAGGCATCGAGCAGGTTGACCAAATTTTCAGCTTGCTGTTTCGACATAATTTCCTCCTATTTGTTCACACTTTTTCTCTCATCCGTTCAAAAAGAAATTCGTAATCCCCTTCACTCTTCTTTTCCAAGCGAGCCGGGCGTAACGGAGAAGGTGTTGGAAATACCGTCCCGCGCGTAGTCGTAGGGAAGCTTTGCGACCGATTCCAAAGAGGCGAGTGCGCCGTGACTATCCCGCCCGTGCATGGGGTTCGCCCCGGGCGCGAGCGGCTGCCCCGCCCTTCTGCCATCGGGCGTGTTGCCCGTCTTTTTGCCATAGACGACGTTGCTCGTGATGGTGAGGATGGACATGGTGGGCACCGAGCCGCGGTACGTCGTGTGCGAGCGGATCATATCCATAAACGTCTTCACGAGCCAGACGGCGAGCTCATCGGCGCGGTCGTCGTTGTTGCCGTATTTGGGATAATCCCCTTCGATCTTAAAATCGGTGACGATGCCGTCCTCGTTGCGGATGGGGTACACCTTGGCGTACTTGATCGCGGAAAGACTGTCCGCCGCGCACGAGAGCCCCGCAATGCCCGTTGCAAAGAAGCGGCGCACTTCGCTATCGTGCAGCGCCATTTCGAGCGCCTCGTAGCTGTATTTATCGTGCATATAGTGGATGACGTTGAGCGTGTTCACATACAGCCCCGCGAGCCAGCGCATCATCTCGACGTACTTTGCCTTGACCTCTTCAAAATCCAGAGCGCCGTCGCCGAGGATGGGCGCATAGCAGGGCGAAACTTGCAGGGGCTTGCCCGCCTTGTCCCGCTCGAGCTCATCCTTGCCGCCGTTGATGGCGTACAGAAGGCACTTTGCAAGGTTGGCGCGCGCGCCGAAGAACTGCATATCCTTGCCCACGCGCATGCTCGAAACGCAGCAGGCGATGCAATAATCGTCCCCCATCTCGGGGCGCATCAGCTCGTCGCTCTCGTATTGGATGGCAGAGGTCCGGATAGAGACCTCCGCGCAGAAGCGCTTGAACGCCTTGGGCAGGCGCTTGGACCAGAGCACCGTAAGATTGGGCTCGGGCGCGGGACCCAAGTTGACGAGCGTATGCAGGATGCGGAAGCTGTTTTTGGTGACGAGCGTCCTGCCGTCCGTCCCCATGCCGCCGATGCTCTCCGTGACCCAAGTGGGATCGCCGCTGAACAGCTCGTTGTATTCCCTGATGCGCATGAACTTGACGACGCGCAGCTTCATCACGAAGTGGTCGATGAGCTCCTGCGCCCCTTCCTCTGTAAGCGTTCCCTCTTTGAGATCGCGCTCGATATAAATATCGAGGAAGGTAGAGTTTCTGCCGATGCTCATTGCCGCGCCGTTCTGATCTTTGATGGCGGCAAGGTAACCAAAATACAGCCATTGGATGGCTTCCTGCGCCGTCTCGGCGGGGCGGGAAATATCGAAGCCGTACTCCGCCGCCATCGCTTTGAGCGCTTTGAGCGCCTTGATCTGCTCGGAAAGTTCCTCGCGGTCGCGGATCTTATCGGGCAGCATATCGCCCGAGAGGCGCGCCTTATCCTCCTCCTTTTTGCGGATGAGGAAGTCCACGCCGTAGAGCGCGACGCGGCGGTAGTCGCCGACGATGCGCCCGCGGCCGTAGGTATCGGGCAAGCCCGTTAAAATGTGCGCGTGGCGGGCAAGGCGCATTTCGGGCGTGTAGGCATCGAACACCCCGTCGTTGTGCGTCTTGCGGTATTTGGTGAAGATCTCTTTGACGCGCGGCGAGATGGTATAGCCGTACATCGCGAGCGCCTCCTCCGCCATGCGGATGCCGCCGAAGGGCTGCAAAGCGCGCTTGAAGGGCTTATCCGTCTGCAGCCCGACGATCTTTTCGAGCTCCTTATTGAAGTAGCCCGCCTTGTGGCTCGCCACCTGCGAGACGATCTCGGTATCGGCATCGTACACGCCGCCGCGGGCATGCTCCTCCTTGGTGAGCGCCATCACCTGCGCCCAAAGCGTTTTGGTCGCCTCCGTTGCGGGGGCGAGAAAGCCGTCATCCCCCTCGTAGGGGGTATAGTTGCGCTGAATAAAATCGCGGACGTCGATATCGCTGCACCACTTTCCGCGCTCGAAGGCGCGCCATGCTTCTCGTTTCATGATCTCTCTCCCGGTTTTATTTTCGTTGGTAGGCAAAGCTTATTCCTCCGTCTTGGCATCCAGCCAGACTTCGAGGATCTCCTCAGGCTGATAGCCCGTGCACCGCGCGACCTCCTTCCCCTCGCGATAGACGATGAGGGTGGGCACGCGCTCGATGCAGAGCGCCTGCGCCGCTTCCGCCGTCTCCGCGGTAAGCTCGAGGTGACGGACGGGGATGCCACGCGCCGCCGCGAGGCGGTTGACGACGGGCAGCAGCGTAAAGCAGTTTGCGCACGATTCGCCGCTCACTTCCAAAAGTTCGTACTTCATCTTATCCCTCCGCGCCGTGGGCGTATCTGCCCGCCCGCAGGATGCGCTTTGCATTCTCTACCCGCTCCGCAGTGGGCGGCTGCACCCCCTCGAGCGGATACTCCAGCCCCGCCGCGCGGTACTTCTGTACCCCCATCGTATGATAGGGCAGCACCTCGATGCGGTCCACCGTCGTAAGCGTATCCAAAAATTCCCGCAGACGGCGGAGCGCCGCATTGTCATCCGAGAGCCCGGGCACAAGCACATGGCGGATCCACATGCGCTTGCCGTGTTCGCTCAGATAGCGCGCAAAGGCAAGAACGGGCGCGTTGCTCCTGCCTGTGAGAAAGCGGTGCGCAGCATCATCGATATGCTTGATGTCGAGAAGGACAAGATCGGTGCGCTCCAAAAGCAGCCGATAGCGCGGATCGTCCTCGCGGAAACAGATGCCGGACGTATCGAGGCAGGTATGCACGCCCTTCTCCTTCAAGATCGAAAAGAGTTCAAGGAGGAAATCGAGCTGCAGCAGGGGCTCCCCGCCCGAGACGGTAACGCCGCCGCTGCCTGCAAAATAGCTCTTGTATTTGAGCGCCTCGCGGGCTGCCTCCTCCGCCGTGACTTCCCGCCCGCCGTCCGCGTTCCACGTATCGGGATTGTGGCAGTACTTGCAGCGCATGGGACA
>CALVLO010000097.1 GCA_944338265.1 uncultured Clostridia bacterium | reverse complement strand
TTTCAGAGCTTGGCTCTAATATAGCACGCAACACTCCAAAAAAATATAATGACAGTACGAAAAAATTGTATTTGAGAACAGTAGTGATTGACTTTCTCACAAACACGGGATATAATAGGAAAAAATCATGGAGGCGCTGAACGAATGGAACATTATCCCGATCATTTGGGGCTGCATCCCAAAACGCGCTCGTTCAACCTCAACGACGAACGCTTTACGCTGCGCGATCACCTTGCATACTATCATGACGATGAATTTCCCCTTCTCATGCACGCGCATGACTTTTACGAGCTGAATATCATCGTCCGCGGCAGAGGCAGGCACTATATCGAGGATAAAAATTTCCCGTTTGAGCCGGGCGCCGTCTTCGTCATCCCGCCGCGCATCGAGCACGGCTATTGGGCGGAGAATAACGAGGCGTGCATCTTCCACCTTCTCATCGAACAGCGGATCCTGCAAAAGCACTCGCTCGATCTCAACAACTTTTCCGGCTTTCGCCTGCTCTTTGAAACGGAGCCCGAACTTCGAAAGAGCATTGCCTCCACTACATTCTTTTTGCAGCTCAACCCGCTGCAGCTGCGCGAGAAAATGTATCTTATGGAAAAGCTTACGCGGCTCGCCAAGATCGAAGATCATCCCATCCTTTTCGAGACATATGCCATGGGACTTATCTACGACCTCTCCTATCTCATCGAAAAAATGTACAGCACCGCGGACCGCCTCACCGCCAAAAAGAACTATATCTATATCATCAATTCGGTAAATTTTATCATGCAGCATCTCTCCGAGCCCGTCCGCTTGGATGACCTTGCCCATATCGCCATGGAATCGCGCACCAACTATATCGAAAAATTCAAGCAGCTCTTCAAGCTCACGCCCTTCGAATATATCCGTAAACTGCGCGTCAACCATGCCATCGAGCTGCTCACCGCCACCTCGCAGTCCGTTGCTTATATCGCACAGGCGTGCGGATTTTCGGATTCGGCGCACTTTATTAAAACATTTAAGGAGGAGACGGGGTTCACGCCCTCTAAATATCGCAGCATCAACCGTGAAAAAGACCATCCGCCCTTCCTTTTAAGGCACTGAGCAAAACAACGTTTTTCAGGAGGAATTTATGAACGACGATCTGAGAATGGACCATCCCGATAAGCGGAAAGCGCGCAGCTTCGATACTCCGGGGCGGTGCCGCCGCTTTACCGATGCCGTATACAGCGGCGTCGGCGATGCAAAAAAACTGTATGCGGAGCTGGACGCGGCGCAGCATGCCTTCGACCCGCCTCCGCCAACACTCAAACTTTTGATCGGCGAGATGCACGGGCACACCGCCCTCTCCGACGGCAACCCCGATATCGACAGCTATTTCCGCCATCTGCGCGACGAGGTGAAGGTGGACTTTGCCGCCGTCTCCGATCACGACCACGGCGGCGTCGGCAGGGCGGAACTTTGGGTCGGCAGCCCGTCGAAGTGGGACATCATCCGCCAAAAAGTAAAGGAATACTATATCCCCGGGAAGTTTACGACCCTCCTCGCCTACGAGCGCGACGCCTATCCCTACTATAACAACATGATCATTTACTATCGGGATCATGAGGGCGAAATGTGCCGCGGCGTGCACGACGGTGAGATCACCGAAGAGGAACTTCGTGCCCTCCTTGCCCGCGATGACATCCTCGTCATCCCGCACGACACCTATTATCTCTCTGCGGGTGCGGATTTTTCAACCATCCCGACCGAGCTCATCTCCCCGCTCATCGAGATCTATTCGCGCGGCGACGCGACGGAATACATGGGCAACCCCGCCAACGATCTCGATGCGCTCATAGAGGGCGGCTGGTGGCAGGATGCCCTCAAAAAAGGCGCACATATGGGCTGCATTGCGGGATCGGACGATCACTTCTGCAACAACGGCGTCATATTAAAGGATGTGCCCTATCCGCACAATTTTCCCGGACTCACGGGCGTTTGGGCGAAGGAAAATACCGTGGAAGGCATCTTCGAAGCGCTCCGCGCCAAACGCTGCTACGCATTTATGGGCGGGAGGGTCGAGATCGACTTCCGCATCAACGGACACTATATGGGCGAAACGTTTACGGCAGAGGCGGAAGAAGATCGCACGATTTGGTTCCGCATCAACGCCGACGCCAAAGTCAAACAGGTGACTATCGTAAAAAACTGCCGCGATTGCTGTATTTTTAAGCAGCCTTCCATGCTGTTTTTTGACTATCGGCAAGAACGGGCGGAAGATTGCTACTATCTGCGCGTCGAGCTCGAGGACGGTCGCTTTGCCTGGACAAGTCCCATTTGGATCAAACAACCCCCTCAGAGATAACCCTCTGAGGAGGTTGTAAAACGTGCCCGACGCATCTTGAATATTTCGCGGGCATAAAATCATGACATTTATGTTAAGATATGAAAAGAGAGACGGAGCAACAGCTCAGCTCCGTCTCTCTTTTGGTGCGGACGAAGGGACTTGAACCCCCATGGTCTCCCACAGGAACCTGAAACCTGCGCGTCTGCCAATTTCGCCACGTCCGCATATTCCCAAATTTTTACACGGCGGGATCACCGAGGCGGGGCTTACGCCTGATCCGCTTTCCACTCCGTCTTGACGACGGATGCGCCATTGGTGCCATCGAGAAGCCAAACCTTGCCGTTGCCGAGCTTTTTGACGGGCTTCCCCTCTGCAAACTCGAGCGCGGCGCCGTTCTCAATACCCCAAGCGCGAAACTTATTATACAATACCGCCTCGTCAAAGTCAAGCGTTCTTTCGTCGTAATGCGGAGAAATTTTTCCTTTCACCCAACCGAGCCCCGCTGCAAGCGCATATTCCCCTTCGACGGCGGAGTCCGTATACATGGTTTCGAACCAACAGATGGCACCCGCCGAGAGCCCTGCGATGAGCACGCCCCGCTCGTAGGCTTCCTTGATATATTGCAGCAGCTTGGTGCACCGCCACTGTTCCAGCATAAAGAGGGTATTCCCGCCACCCACATACAAAAAATCTGCCCGCGCGAATTTTTCCGCCATCCGCGCTTCGTCTATCTCTCTGCCGACGGTGAGCGCCACATCCGTTTTGAGCCCGAACTGCCCCGTATACACCTTATGGAAGGTATTGTAATAGGGCATGCAATCGTGACTTGCGGTGGGGATGAACAATCCGCACGCGCGGCGCTCGCCTGCCGCCTGCCGCGCCTCGTCGGCGATATACGCATCGATGGGCAGCGTTTCGCGGTTTTTGAGCTCTCCGCCCCCGATGCAGATGAGCCGTCTCATGCCTCTTCCGCCTTCTCCGTCGCTTCCGCCTCGTCTGCCGCAGAGATGCCCGCCGTCTTATCGACGGGAACGGAGAAGATGACGCCGCCCGCGGGCGTCTTGAGCCCGACCTTATCGAAGAGCGCCTGCATGATGGAGCGCTTCCCCTCCCGCTTGGTGAGGATGAGGAGAATATCCTGCTCCTCCATGAGCGAGACACCGATAAACTGCTCCGCCTTTGTATTACCGAGCGAATGGGCATGGATGATGGTGCCGCCCGCCGCGCCCACGGCGCGGGCAGCCTCCATCCCTTCTTCGGCGTAGCCTGCGGCGACCGCCGCGACGATGAGATCGTACTTTCTCTTCTCTTCCGTCATGCGTTTTCCCTCCTCGATGCTCCTTTCTGCGGCGGCGCCCGTGATGCCGTTTGCGACGATCTCCGAGATCCCCGTCAGCGGCACGGTGAACGAGATCCCGCGCCCGACCAAATAGAGCGAGATGCGCGTGCGGATCTCCCGCATGATGCGCTCTTCATCGCTCTCGGGAATGAGGGAAAGCGTCACCGATTTTTCCGTGCTCCCGATGCCGAGATAATCCAAGACCTGCGAATGCGCCGTCCCGACGCCGTCAAAATTGACGGTGAGCGCAAGGGAGACATCGTCCACCGTCTCCTTTAAGCGGACTTCGTCCCCTTTGTTGACGATGCTCACCAGCAGCTTGACGCGCCCCTGGCTCCTCCCTGCGGCGCGCCCGAATTTGTTCCCGATGGCGCTGCCCGCCGCACGCTGCGCGGCGCCCTCTCTTTTGGGCTGTCTGATCTTTTCCGCCATGTCAGTTCACCTCGTACTCCAAGATCTTATCTTCCACGGCGAGGAACTTGCGCTTGATCGAGCGCGTCTTGTGCTTATAGTCGATGCCGAGGACCTGAATGGAGATGAGCGGCGTGAGCGCGACGAACGCCACGCAGCCGAACGCCTGCGTCATGATCCCCGCGGGATCGAGCACGCTGCACGCGCCGATGGCGAGCGGAAGCACGAAGGAGGAGACCATCGCACCGCTCGCGACGCCGCCCGAATCAAAGGCGATGCCCGTAAACAGCGGCGGCGTGAAAAAGGTGAGCACAAGCGCGATGAGATAGCCAGGGACGAGGATCCACATAATATTTATCCCCGTGAGGATGCGCAGCATGGCGAGCCCGAGCGAGATACACACGCCGATGCACAGCCCCTTCATCATGGCAGAGGCGGAAATGGCGCCCGCGCTCATGCGCTCGACCTGCTTATTGAGGACGTGCACGGCGGGCTCCGCCGCGACGACGAAATAGCCGATGATCATGCCGACGGGTACGAGAAGCCACTTCCAGCCGCCTTCAAGCGAGGCAAGCCCCTGCCCGACTGCACGGCCGACGGGCATGAAGCCGACGTTCGCGCCCGCAAGAAAGACGGCGAGCCCGACGAAGGTGTAGACAAAGCCGACCGCAATGCGCACCACCTGCCGCTTGCGGAAGGCGCGGAAGATGACCTGAAAGAGGATAAAGAAGGCGATGATGGGCGAGAGTGCGATGGAGACCTCCACCGCATAGTCGCCGAAGCCGTGCAGATACGCAAAGAACACGCCGCGGGTGTTTTCTACCTCGGCAATCGGTTCGAGCACATATTCGACGTCTTTGATCCGGAAGATGATGCCGAGCGTGAGCACGGCGATGATGGGTCCGACGCTCGAGAGCGCGACGAGACCGAAGCAATCGTTCTTGCTCCCCTTGCCGCCGCGGATGGACGCAACGCCCACACCCAGCGACATGATGAACGGCACCGTCATGGGTCCCGTCGTAACGCCGCCCGCATCGAAGGAGACCGCCCAAAAGCTCGGATCGACGAAGATGCTCAAAAGAAAGGCAGCCGCATAGAAGACGAGCAGCAGATAGTGCAGCGGGATGCGGAAGACGATGCGCAGCATGCCGATGGTGAGGAAGATCCCCACGCCCACCGCCACGGTGAGGATGAGCAGATAATTTTTGAGCGGCGTCCGCGCCGCGATGGCGGGAACTTGCTCGGCAAGGATCTGCAGATCGGGCTCGGCGATGGTGACGATGATGCCGATGACGAACGAGAGAAGCGCGATGAGCCATAATTTGCGGGAGTGCGTCATCGTTGCGCCGATCTTTTCGCCGATGACGAGCATGGAAAGATCTGCCCCCAACATAAAGGCGCCCAACCCGACGATCAGCAAAAACACCCCC
>CALVLO010000096.1 GCA_944338265.1 uncultured Clostridia bacterium | reverse complement strand
CGTAAATGCTTGCAATGCGGACTGCCGTAACCTTGCCGTGGGAGCCGTCGCCGCCATCTTGGATAAAGAATATACTGTTTTCTGTGCCAACGCGGTCGGCAAAATGCGCCGCAGGGATACGAAGCTCTACCCAAGTATTGGTTGCAACGATAACGCGCTGCCCGCCAATATCCACATGGATGCGCGCCACGTCATCATCTGCCGCGATATAAATGGGAATGACGACGTTGCTATATCCTTTGATCTGCTCGCTCGTCATGCGCGTCGCGCTGAAGAACAGGTTGGGCCAAGCATTGCCCGCATCGCCTGCGGGGCGCGTGAACAGCACGCCGCCCTTCGCGCCACTAACGTCTTTGAGCTCCTCCGCACCGCTCTTGAGATAGCTCACTTCGTAATCGTGCCCGGTGTCCGTATCGGTCAGCTTTACGCTTTGCAGCGAGTAGGCATCGTCGAAGGATTCGATCTCGTCCGCGGCGGCAGGCTTGCGCTCAACGGTGAGCTCGCACGTTGCAGTGTATGTTTCCCCTTGGTATTCAGCCGTTGCGGTGATGATATATGTGCCCGCCATCTGCGGCGTGAACGTCATCTCCGAAAGGCTGATTTCATCATAGAGTTCATTATACACTGTTTCATCGGAATATGCAACTGAATACAACCAATTTATATCGCCAACTTCGACTGTTTCGCCCTCGACATCCTTTAAGACGGGGGTAAGCCCTTCGATGGTGTACGCCGATCCCGTTGTACCCTTGCCGTTCGTCAGAGAGCCCTGCATCTCGGCAGAATACGAGACCACGGTGAGCGTGAACTTATCCGTATACGTCTCGCCGCCATAGACTGCGGTGTAGGTGAACTCATATTCCCCTGCCTGCGTGGGCGTGAACGTTGCCTCCGTATAGGGCTGCGAAGCACCGCCGTTGAAGGTGTACGAGACAGACCACACGACCTTTTCCGGCTTCGAAGCGCCTTTGAGCGCGACCTGATAGTCGCTCTCCGTTTCGCCTTCCGTGCCCTTCTGCCATACGGGCAGCGTGAACGGCGTATTCACAGAGCCGTTTTGATCGGTGAGCCCGTTGACGGAGCGGTTGAGCGCATTGACCGTAACGGTGACGCTTCCCTTGTTGAAGCTGCCGTTATAGCTCTCGAACGTAAAGGTATAATTCCCTGCGGCGGGATCGAAGATCTCGATCTCGGCGTTGTTCGATACGCCGTAATCTTCACCGCGGACAAGCGGGGTACCGTCGGGCGCCGTAATGGTGAGCTTGTATGCGCGGGCAGAAGTGTTGTTCACACTCAGCCATGCGCCCGTGCCAAGGTAGGTATCGCCATCCCAACGCTCGTATTCATCCACGCTCACGCTTGTATTGTTGCCCTCTACCGTGATGCCGGACTGCACGAACGAGACGGGCGCACCCGCTCCGCCTGTGCGGACGCCTGCGATCCAAACCGTCGTCTCGGCGCTCGCAGGGTTTTCAAACCACAGCAGGTTGGTGTAATTGACGCCGGAGTTGCCTCTCACGTCGGTCACCGTCCAGCCATACACATCGCGCAGGGCGGCGGCATCCAACTTGATCGTGACCCAAGTATTCGGCCTGACGGAATACCCGTGGCTGCGGTGGTCAGCCGAATCGGGATAGAGCGTAAGGATGAACGGGTTCGACGATGCGCTCTCGAAGTACAGATCGATCTCGATGACGGAAGCACCTTCGAGGATCGCCTTATCGGAAGCGAACAAAATGTTGGGCCAGCAATCCTCGGCTGCCTTCTCTTTGTTGATCTCCAACGCCACTGCGCCCTTCGACGTATCGACGCTGCCCGTCGCCGTCGGGATCTCGCTGCTTCCCGCCGCGTAGTAGGTGCTCTGCGACTTGACGTTCGCACCCGTCGGCGCAAGGAAGAGCTTCTCCGCGCCATCCTGCATGGCAATGATGCCCTCTGCCTTGGAAAGGCGCGCGTTTCTGATGCGCACTTCTTGCAGCCTGCGGTTGGGGTTGTTTGCATCCGTTCCGTCCATCTCGCCCGTGCTGTTGATGCTGAGGAAGGTGACGTTGCGCCCCGAGCCCGCGGCGAGCTTTGCGAGATAGGTTTCGAGATCGAAGGTGAGCGTCACCCACTTGCCGAGCCCGAGCGCCGTATCGTTGGTGCTGCTGCCCGTGCCGCCCGAGAACGAATAGCCGCCCCAATAGCGGACCACCGCCGAGGGAGACGTGTTCCCTTCCGCAGGCACCAGCATCACGTCGAGCGTGACGGCATTGTAACCTTGCGACACAAGACCTTGATAGTACGCAAGATCTTTTCTTGCCCGAATGGAGATATCGAGATAGTTATCGCGGTACTTCCCATCCGCATTCTTGGTGTAGTTGGGCGTGGCGCTGATATACTTCTCGCCATCCTTTTCTACCCAATTGGTGGAAGCGGCGTCGGTCACCGTGATATTATCGGCAGAGAAGCCATCGGCAAACAGCTCGATCTCCGCCTCTTGGAAGTTCTTACGCACCTCTTCGATATTCTCCGCGCGGATATTTGCGATGCGGATATGATCGATAATGTTGGCGGGATCGCCGTTCTGCACCCAGAAGAAGCCGTTGCTGTCCGTCTGGACGCGGCTGCGGAAGTCGGCAAACTGCGCGGCATCCACGCGGACGGTGACCCACTTGTTGGGCGCAACGTACTTCGCGAGACGGTTGGCATAGCCGAGCGTATCGGGGTACATTTCGAGGAGAATATCGTTGGTATGATCGGGCGCGTCAATATAAATATCGAAGAGGACGCTGTCCTTCTCGCGGATGGCATCGGCAAGTGCGCGGGAGTTGACGTAGAAGCGCGGCCAATTCCCGTCGAAGCCGATGCTGTAGGTAGGATCGATGGTGTACTCCACACCGCCCTTTGCGCCTTTGGGGAGCTTTGCATCACCCTCCCACAGATAGGTGGGTGCGGTGTACTCGCTGCCCGTACCGCTGTTCATGCGGATGCTCTCGAGCGCGGCGGGATCGTCGAAGGATTCGATCTCGTACTTATCCGCAGAAGGCGTGCGCGCGATAGCGATCTCGCGGGAGGCGGTGTACGTCTTGCCCTGATAGGTCGCCGTGTAGGTGAGCACGAAGGTCCCGCCCGTGGGAGGCGTGAACTTGCGGTCGGTCACGGCGATCTCGGGGTACTTCCCGCCGCAAAGATCTGCGTTCGCATACGTCACGGCATAGCCCCAGGACTCCGCCGTCACCGTCTTGCCGTCCACTTCGAGCGTGGCGGCGGGCATGGTGTATTCCTCCCCTTCCGCGCCGTCTGCAAGGTCGGGGATGCGGATCTCATCGAACTCGGCGCGGATATCGGCAACGCGGATGGTATCGATGGCGTTGAAGCACCCGGAGCCGCCGTTTTGCAGCCAGAAGAGCCCGCGCGACTTCACGCCGACGCTGTCGCCCCAATTGTTGAACATGAGCTCGCTGTCGATGGTGACCTTCGTCCACACATTCGTCGGCACATACTCCACATACTCGGAAGTCGTATCCGGGAACATGTGCAGTTCCACCTGCTTGACGTTCTCGTCCGCCGTGCCGAAATAGAGCTGCAAACTGAAGCGGTCTGCACCCTCGAGCGCCGTCTGCTCGGTGCGCGAATCGAAGTGCAGGCGGGGCCATGTGCCCATCTCCGAATCGGTGATGGCAAACTCCACGCCGCCCTTTGCGCCCTCGGGCAGCTTGTCGCTCCCCGCGGCGAGATAGGTCTCGGAAAAGTCGAGCCCGCTCTCCATGCGCACATACACGAGCGAAGAGGCAAGGTCAAACGACTGCATCTCGCCGCGCGCGGGTTCGGACGTCTTGATCTCGGCAAGCGCCTCTTCGGAGACGTAGAGCGTGAGATCATCGAGATAGAGCACGGGCGCATCGTCGAGCGAAGCGGAGTGCTTGTTCTCGAAGCTGAACCCGATGCCCGCGACGTTGGTGATATCGCACATGTTTTGCAGCGCCTCGTAATCGGGCTCGTAGGTAATGCGCGTCCACTTGCCGGGCGCAAGCTCGTAGGTGCCCACCGTCTTATAATCGACGCCGTATACATCTGCAACGCTCGCGACGATGGTGAGATCGAACTTTACCGTTTCCGCCTCGGCGTTGTAGAGCCAGAACTCCACCGAAGACATTTTGGAAAAGTCTGCATAGTTATAGCCGCCCTCCCCTTCCATGAGCATGGGGTAGTAGAAATAGGGCGCGGCGGCATCCGTGCTCGAGCCGAGCGGCTGGAGCTTGGCGGAACGCTCTCCGCCGTGTGCCTGCTCTTCGGACGGGGAGATCTTCCCGAAGCCGTCCATCATGTTGATGTTGTAGAAGCCTTCCTGCCAGCTTTCGTAGGTCGCGAACTCGATCTTCGTGATGCCCTTATCCGAACAGGCGGTAAAGATGGCTGCCGAGCTGCATACAAGAAGGAGCGCACTACAAATCCCGATCGATTTTTTCATCATCGAATGTTTCCCTCCTTATTTTCCGTAGACGACGGCATTGCCGAGCCAGACGGTGAGCGCGCCGTCGCCGCTTGCCACGTTGAAGCGCAGGCACTGCACGCTGCCGATCTTTGCCCAATTGACGTTTTCGAGCGAGATCTCCACCGCCTGCGCCGCATCGCCGAAGGTGACGCTTGCAAGCGACGTCTCCCCCTTATCGCCGACGAGGATGACGGAGACCGTTCTGCCCTTTGTGGCTGCCATTTCGAGTTTGAGGCTGCCTGCGCTCTCGCCAATGCCCGCAATGAGCTTGCCGGAGAGTGTGAACGCCTGCTGCATTTCGAAGTTCAGCCGCGCACCGAGCGATGCTTGGAGCACGTTCTTGCTCGTAAAGCCCGTAATGCCGCTCTCGCTTGCCGCGATCTTCTTAAACTTCGTCTGCGCGCCGTTTTCCACCTCGGCAAGATCTGCCGCGGAGACGTCGCCGTTGACTTCGTTGATGTGCACCCTGCCGCCGAGATACTGCTCGTAGACGAAGGTCTGCCCATCCGCCTTCATATTCACGATGAGGTTGTTCTGATCCGCCGCGGACAAGTCGGCGCTCACCGTATAGAGCGCCATTTCGCCCTGCGTGCCCGCCTGCGTGAGCGAGCCGCAGCTGCCCTCGCCGAGCAAAACTTCGGTGCCGTTTTTCACGGCGAATTTGACCGTAACATTGCCCTTTCCGTCGTCCGTCTGCTCCATGAGGCTGAACGCCGCCGCAGACTCGTTGAGCGCGGCAAGACCGAGCAGCCGCTCGCGCGCCGCATCGAATGCCGCGGAGTCCGCCGTGACCACCGTGCCCACATACAGCTCGGAGGCGAGCTCTTCGACCATGGCGCCGAACGCATCGTTCACGCCGTCGCCGTTCTCGTCGCCGCCCAGCCCGTTCTCGCTGTACGTCTGCGCCATCGCATACAGGAGTTCGTACTCTTCGAGCCCGTCGCGGATGGCTTCGAGGCGCATGCTGCCGACGGGTCCGTCGATGCCGTACTGCGCACCGGGATAGAAGAGGAAGCCGTCGCCGTTTGCTTCG
>CALVLO010000095.1 GCA_944338265.1 uncultured Clostridia bacterium | reverse complement strand
ACGAGTGGGCGACCCAAGGCAGAGTGAACATGTGGGGGCAGAAGCTCCGCATTGCCGAAATGCAGTCGGAGGGCGGCGCTGCGGGCGCCGTGCACGGTTCCCTCTCCGCGGGCGCACTCACCACGACGTATACCGCCTCGCAGGGGCTCCTTCTCATGATCCCCAACATGTACAAGATCTCGGGCGAGCTGCTGCCCATGGTCATGCACGTTTCGGCGCGTGCGCTCGCGGCGCATTCGCTGAACATCTTCGGCGACCATCAGGACGTAATGGCTTGCCGCCAGACGGGCTTTGCGATGATCGCAGGCTGCTCGGTGCAGGAAGTGATGGATCTCGCGCTCGTGGCGCACCTCTCCACCCTCCGCGCGCGCGTGCCCTTCATCAACTTCTTCGATGGCTTCCGCACCTCGCACGAGGTCTCCAAGATCGATGTCATCGGCTACGACGAGATGAAGGCGATCTTCGATAAGAAGGGTCTCGCCAAAGACGTTTCCGCCTTCCGTGCGCGCGCCCTCAACCCCGAGCACCCCATCCAGCGCGGCACCGCCCAGAACGGCGATACCTACTTCCAGAACCGCGAGACGGCGAACAGCTACTACAACGCGGCGCCCGCCATCGTGCAGGAGATGATGGACGAGGTCTCCGCGCTCACGGGCAGAAGCTATCACCTCTTCGACTACGTCGGCGCACCCGACGCGGAAGAAGTCATCGTCATCATGGGTTCGGGCGCGGAGACGGTGGAAGAATCCATCAACAAGCTCAACGCGCAGGGCAAGAAGTACGGTCTCATTAAAGTCCGCCTGTACCGCCCCTTCGTCACCGACGCCTTTGTCGCGGCGATCCCCAAGAGCTGCAAGAAGATCGCCGTTCTCGACAGAACAAAAGAGCCCGGCTCGCTCGGCGAACCCCTCTACCTCGACGTCTGCACGGCGCTGCTTGAAAAAGGCATGAAGAACATCGAGGTCGTCGGCGGCAGATATGGTCTCGGTTCCAAGGAGTTTAACCCCTCGATGGTGCTCTCCGTTTACAAGAACCTCGAATCCAAGAAACCGAAGAATCATTTCACCGTCGGTATCTACGAGGACGTGACGAACACCTCCCTCGATTTTTCGGAGAAGTTCGATGCCGCGCCCGCGGGCTCCACGAGCTGCAAATTCTACGGCCTCGGTTCGGACGGCACGGTCGGCGCGAACAAGAACTCCATCAAGATCATCGGCGACCACACCGATATGTACGCGCAGGCTTATTTCTTCTACGATTCCAAGAAGTCGGGCGGCATCACCGTCTCGCACCTGCGCTTCGGCAAATCGCCCATCCAGAGCGAGTACCTCATCGACGCGGCAGACTTCATCGCCTGCCATAACCCCTCCTACGTCATCCGCTACGATATGGTGAGCGACCTCAAAGAGGGCGGCTCCTTCCTCCTCAACGCGCCTTGGACGACGGTCGAAGAGCTCGAAAAGAACCTTCCCGCAAAAGTCAAGAACGCGCTCGCCAAAAAGAAGGCGAAGCTCTACGTCATCGACGCGATCTCCATCGCCGCAAAGCTTGGTCTGCGCGGCAGAACGAACACCATTTTGCAGTCGGCGTTCTTCCTCATCAACGAGCAGATCATGCCCTACACCGAGGCGGTCGATCTGATGAAGAAGATGGCGTACAAGTCCTTCGCGAGAAAGGGCGACGCCGTCGTGCAGATGAACTACAACGCGATCGACTCCGCAAAGGAGCACCTCGTCAAGATCGACATCCCCGCCTCGTGGGCGACCACCAAAGAGGGCGCGGAGATGATCAAACTTGCGGAAAACGATTACTTCAAGAACGTCGTTGCGCCCATCCTTGCGCTCGAGGGCGATAAGCTGCCCTCCTCCGCGTTCAATGCGGACGGCTCCGTCCCCACGGGCACGACCAAGTTCGAGAAGCGCGGCGTCGCCGTCATGGTGCCCAAGTGGGTGAAGGAAAACTGCGTGCAGTGCAACCAGTGCTCCTTCGTCTGCCCGCACGCGTGCATCCGTCCCGCCCTCGTTGCAGACGGCGCCGAGAAGCCCGAGAGCTTCGAGACCAAGCCCGCCCTCGGCGTAAAGGGCTACAACTTCCGCATGCAGGTGAGCCCGCTCGACTGTATGGGCTGCGGCGTCTGCGCGGAGGTCTGCCCCGGCATGAAGGGCAACAAGGCGCTCGTGATGACGCCGTTTGCCGAGCTCGAAGTCGTCGAGGCGAAGAATTGGGATTATGCCGTCGAGCTGCCCGAAGTCGACCTCTCCGAAGTCAAGATGGCAGATGTGAAGAAATCGCAGTTCACCCCTTCCCTCTTCGAGTTCTCCGGCGCGTGCGCAGGCTGCGGCGAGACGCCCTATGTGAAGGTCGTCACCCAGCTCTTCGGCGACAGAATGATCATCGCCAATGCGACGGGCTGCTCCTCCATCTACGGCGGCTCCTCCCCTACCTGCCCCTACACGGTGAACAAGCAGGGTCACGGTCCCGCATGGGCGAACTCCCTCTTCGAGGACAATGCAGAGTTCGGCTACGGCATCAACCTCGCCTACAAGGCAAGAAGGGCGGCGCTCAAAGATAAGGTCGCAATCCTTGCAGAGGCGTGGAAGGACTACGCGGAAGGCAAAGCTGCCTGCGAGGCGTGGATCGCAAATATGGACGACGCCGAAGGCAGCAAGAAGGCAGCTGCGGCGCTCGTGAAGTGCTGCGAAGAAAAGAAGAGCTGCAAGACGTGCGGCAGCCTCGCGGCGGAAGTGCTTGCAGAGAAAGATTGCCTCGTCAAGAAGTCCTTCTGGATCATCGGCGGCGACGGCTGGGCATACGATATCGGCTACGGCGGGCTCGACCATGTGCTCGCTTCGGGCGAGGACGTGAACGTTTTGGTGCTCGATACCGAGGTCTACTCCAACACGGGCGGTCAGGCTTCTAAGTCCACCCCCATCGGCGCGGTCGCCAAGTTCGCATCTTCGGGCAAGCGCGTCAAGAAGAAGGATCTGGGCATGATCGCCGCAACGTATGGCTATGTGTATGTTGCACAGTGCGCGATGGGTGCCGATAAGGCGCAGCTCGTCAAAGCCCTCAAAGAGGCGGAAGCCTACCACGGTCCCTCCCTCATCATCTGCTACGCGCCCTGCATCAACCACGGCATCAACATGACGAAGTCGCAGGCAGAAGAGAAGGCGGCAGTCGACTGCGGCTATTGGCAGCTCTACCGCTACAACCCCGAGCTTGCGGAAAAGGGCGAGAACCCCTTCTCGCTCGACTCCAAAGATCCCACGGGCGACTATCAGGCATTCATCCTCGGCGAAACGCGCTACGCCTCCCTCAAAAAGACGCAGCCCGCCGTCGCGGAAGAACTCTTCAAGGAGACGGAACAGTCCTCCAAGGAGCGCCTTGCAGGCTACAAGAAGATGGCAGGCAGAGAATAATCCCGCTTAAAAATATTCCCTCTCGTTTTCGAGAGGGAATATTTTTTACGAAAAAAGAGACGGGCTGCATCGGTCCGTCTCTTTTTCATATCCCTTAGCGGGACAGAGTTTTACGCACTTCTTCCACCTCCGCGCGGGAGGGAATGGAGACCTGCGCCCCCCGCCGCGTCACGGTAATGCCCGAACAGAGCGAGGCGAACCGCGCCGCCTCCGCAAGGGAAGCACCTTCCGCAAGCCGCACGGCGAGCGCGCCGCAGAAGGTATCGCCCGCGGCGGTCGTATCCACAACGCTGCCCACGTCCACGGCGGGAATGCGCACAAACGCTTTGCCGTCATACAACAGCGAGCCCTCCTTGCCGAGCGTCGCAAGCACCGCGCCCGCGCCCATCTCCAAGAGCGCTTTGCAGCCCTCTTCCACGCCCTCCTTCCCGCTCAAAAGGGCAAGCTCCGTCTCGTTGGGCGTGATGAGGTCGGCATACTTCACGCATGCGCGCGCCGCCTCCGTGGCGGGCGCAGGATTAAAGATGGTAAAAAGCCCCTTGCGCTTTGCAAGCCTGAGCGCGCCCTCCACCGCGGGGAGCGGATTTTCCAGCTGCGTCATAAAAATATCGCCCGCAGCCGCCCCCGCAAGCAGCGCTTCGGCGTCCGAAAGCGTCACTTCGCCGTTGGCGCCTTCATCGAGGATGATGCGGTTATCGCCGTCCACCACCGTAATGACGGCAACGCCCGTGCTCCGCGCCGTGCGGCGCACGCACGCGGTATCCGCACCCGCGCCCCGCAGGCTCTTCAAGAGCATCTCGCCGAAGGGATCCTCGCCGACGCACCCCGCCATGCAAAGTTTGCCGCCCAAGTTTGCGCAGGCATACGCCTGATTGGCGCCCTTCCCGCCCGCGGTGAGCATAAAATCGCTCCCCTTGAGCGTCTCGCCCGCCTGCGGAAGATAGGGCGCGCGGATGGTGAGATCGGCATTCAGACTTCCAAGAAGAAAAATCTTTTTCATATTTCCATTATACCACCCCTTTTCCCCGCTGTAAAGGGGGAAAGGAAAAAAAGCGCGCCCGTTCAGCCAAGAAACGGACGCACTTTTTCTTTGCGTAATTTTATTCGATGCCTTCGTTGAGCTTTGCAAGGAGCTTATCGAGATCCTCCCCGTGCACCGCAACCGCCTCGGCGATCGTCTCGCCGTGCGCCATTGCGCAGCCGATGCAGTGCATCCCGGACGAGAGCAAAATCTCCGCCGCATTGGGATTGATCTGAATGCACTCCGCGATCAAAGTATCTGCCGTGATCTTAGCCATACCCTACCTCCATCCATTGTTGCTTTATTGTATTTCTATTATAGCACATGGCGGAAAAAAAGGCAAATCATTCTGCCCGTCAAAGCGCGATCAGCCAATAAATGAGCCCCACCGCCGCCCCCGCGCTCACGCCGAACACGATAATGGGGCCCGCCACAACGAACATCTTTGCCGCCATGCCGTAGACGTAGCCCTCCGTCTTGAACTCGACGGCGGGCGAGGCGACGGAGTTCGCAAACCCCGTGATGGGCACGATGCTCCCCGCACCCGCATTCTTGCCAATGCGGTCGTACACACCCAGCCCCGTTAAAAGCACGCCGAAAAAGATGAGGATGACGGAGACGGTGCCCGCGAGCTCATCCCCCGTCAGCCCCGCAAATTCGAGCATGGACCGAAAAAACTGCCCGACGCAGCAGATCGCCCCGCCCACCAAAAAGGCACGGGAGAGCGTCTTAAAGTGCTGCGTGGGCGGCGCAAACCCGTTCACATAATTGAGATAGTTGCGGTTGAAGTTTTCTTTGGAGCGTCCCGTCACGAGCGAACCTCCTCCCTGCCCACCGCAGGAAAACACGTCTCGCGCTCCTCCCGTGCCTTCCCCAAGGGATTTTGCTTGATCTTCTTCATGCCCATATTTTGGCAAGACACCCCGCAAATTATACGCCTCCCGCCCCCGCCTTCGGCAAAGCTTCCCCGATCCCCGCCCCCGCCTTCGGCAGAACTTCCTAACCCTCAACGCCTTCTCCCCCCACCCCGTGCCCCCTTCTGTAAAGGAGGCACATCCTCTGCCCTTGGCTCCCTCCGCGAGGGAGCTGTCACGAAGTGACTGAGGGAATCCTCCCCCACCGTCTTCTTT
>CALVLO010000094.1 GCA_944338265.1 uncultured Clostridia bacterium | reverse complement strand
AACGTCGTTATTCCCATCTATATCGCGGCAGATGACGTAGTGCGCATCCATGTGGATATTGACGGGAAGCGCGTTGTCGTTGCAACCAATACTTGGGTAGAGCTTCGTATCCCTGCGGCGCATTTTGCCGACCGCGTTGGCACAGAGAATAGTATATTCTTTATCCAAGATGGCGGCGACGGCTCCCACGGCAAGGTTACGGCAGTCCGCATTGCAAGCATTTACGGCGAAAAAGCAGATGCCGCAGCCACTCCCGCACTGATCGACATGAATACGCTCGGTGCATTTACAGGTCAGGATGTATGGGCAGACAGCGGACTGAGCACGGATATCGTTTTTGCGGAAAATGATATCCAGAGCTCGACGAATAACTATTTCCATCGTTCGCTTGCGCCCGCAGGAATGCCCGAAGGCTACGAGCGCGTCGTAAAGTTTGAAGCACAGACAACGAGCGAAGAGCAGTGGGCGAACGTCTATGCCAGAACGCTTTCCAAGGCAGAAGTACAAGCGTATATGCAGCAGGGCTATGCGACAATGTCCTTCTGGCTGTATGTGGAAGTGCCGCAGGGCAGTACTCGTACCACCTTGCAGATCAGGCGTGTGCCGGATGGTCAAGAGGGCGTTTATCAGCCGCAGGAGATCGCCGTCGGTCAGTGGGTGAAGCTGGAAGTCGCGCTTGCTGCACTTGTCGAGCGGATGGATGAAACGACGGGGCAGGTCATTCCGTTCTGGGCGTATGTGCCGACCTCGAGCGATAATCCCATTTCTGCGATCTGGATGACGGGCTTTACCTTTGAAAATCCCGGGCGCATCGAGATTGTCGATTTCAGCTCGGATGCAACGGCGAAGTTCGATACTTCCACCGAAGGCGATAAGCCGAATGTATCGGCAGAGTGGGTGCCGCAGGAAAACCTTCCGGGCAGCACGGATAAGCCGCAGAACGGCGCCGTGAAATTGAGTACGCAGAGCGGCGTGGATGCCAATGTGCGCGTCCTGTCAGAGATCGATAAAGAGCTCTATCGGAGCGGATATACGGCAAAAATACTCGTCTACTTTGAAAAGTCAGGCGGCGGCGAAGTCGGATATTCTACGGTGCATTGGGGTTCCGATACCGCGACAGCCACGGCACAAGCCAACACTTGGGTAGAGATCGAAGTTCCTGCTTATCAAAATGGGGATGCAAACGATTTGTACGACGTGAATTCTTGGTTCGCAAACGGCTATACAGGCTGGCTGCGGGTCAATTCCGATCAAGGCGTAACGGCGATCTACGTCGCGGGCGTCTGGCTCGAGTAAGCAAAAACAACTTTGCGCAACGGGAGGGGCGGGTTTTCCGCCCCTTCTATGCAAAAAACAACATTCTTATGAGGATCAAGTTATGACGAAACGGCTTTTACCTGCATATCCCTTATGGCTTGTAGATCCGCTCTTTTCGGTATGGTCCAAGACGGACGACCTCCATGCGGGGGATACCGTCTTTTGGACGGGGCTTGAAAAGCGCGCCTACGGGCTCGTGCGCTGGAACGGCAAAACATACAGCTTTATGGGCAGGCGCGATGGCGCCATTCCGCTCGAACAGACGGATTGCGCTGTCTCTGCCTTCTCCACCGACTATGCCTTCCGCGGCGAGGGCTTTGCGCTGAAAGTACGCTTTATCTCTCCGCTCTTGCCGGACGATCTCACCATCCTCTCCTGCCCCGTCTGCTATACGGAGTACGAGGTGACGGAAGGGGAGCTGCCGGAAGACTTCTCTGTGGCGCTTATCCTCGATGAAGAGTTCTGCTACAACGGCGAGCGCGCGTGGGTCGTGGGCGGCGTCATTCCGCAAAAGGGGTACGAGGCGGCTTACTTCACCCGCGGGCGCAACCTGCTCTGTTCGGATACGAGCGATATGTGCTCGCCCGATTGGGGAGATGTATACCTTGCCGCCAAGGAGGCGTGGTTCGTCACGGAGGCGGGCATCAACCTCTACGTTGCGGAGGGCAAGCGCGAGTACCTCAAAAAGGACTGCGAGCGCAGCTACCTGCTCGCCGCAAATACCGACCGCAAGGGGTATTTCATGACGGCGTATGACGAGAAGCTCGCCATCTTCTACTTCGGCGAGTGGCTCAAGGGGTATTTCTTCCGCGATGGGAAGAATATCTTGGATGCGCTCGATTTCTCGCGCGAGCAGCACGATCAGATCCTTGCAAAGTGCGCCGCGTTCGATGAAACGCTCAAAGCCGACTGCGAAAAGGTGGGCAAGGATTACTACCTGCTCGCCTGCGCCTCCCTCCGCCAGAGCGTGGCGGCGCACAAGCTCGTCGAGACCAAGAAGGGAGATCTCTTGTTCCTCTCCAAGGAGAACAATTCCAACGGCTGTATCGGCACGGTGGATGTCTCCTATCCCTCCATTCCGCTCTTTCTTTTATACAATCCCGCGCTCGTCAATGCGATGTTAAAGGGCATTTACGACTTTGCCAAGATGCCCGTTTGGAACTTCGACTTTGCCCCGCACGATCTCGGCACCTACCCTTGGTGCGCGGGTCAGGTGTACGGTACGGCGAGCCGCGAGGATAAATATTGCTGCGGCATGTTCTCCACAGGGGCTTCGCCGCGCACCAATCAGATGCTGTATATCCGCCCCGCCGCGAGCAATGTGTACGATAAGAATTGCCAGATGCCCGTAGAGGAGTGCGGCAACATGCTCGTGATGACGGCGGCAGCCATCCTTGCAGGCGCGGACAAGTCGCTCGCAAAAAAGAACTTCCCGCTCTTAAAACAGTGGGTGAAGTATCTCGAAAAGTACGGCGTCGACCCCGAAAATCAGCTCTGCACCGACGATTTTGCGGGGCACCTTGCGGGGAACGTCAACCTCTCCTTAAAGGCGCTCGCGGGGATCGAAAGTTTTGCCGTGATCTGCCGCGCCATCGGGAAGGAGGCGCTTGCCGATGCCTACGAAGAAAAAGCGCGCACCTTTGCCGAAAGGTTCAAGCGCAAGGTGGGCGAGGGCATCATGCCGCTTGCCTACGGGCAGAAGGATACCTTCTCCGTCAAATACAACATTCTCTTCGATAAGCTGTTCGGCTTCCAACTCATCGGGCAGGAGGTCTGCGAGCAGGAGACGGCGTACTATCTCGAAAAGGCAAACCGCTTCGGCGTGGCGCTGGATACGCGCGAGACGTACACCAAAGCCGATTGGATCTTGTGGGCGGCGGCGCTCACGGACGATGCGAAAAAGTGCGAGGCACTGTATGCGCCCGTGATCCGCTACCTCAAAGAGACGCCCTCACGCGTGCCCTTCGGCGATTGGTATTACACCGTCCGCGGCGAGATCGCGCACTTCATCAACCGTTCGGTGGTGGGCGGATGCTTTGCGCCGCTTTTGAAATTGAGCAATAAAATGCGCGTCAAATAACGCGCAAATAAAAGGAGAACGATATGAAACAACTCACGGTAAAAGATCTTTCGGCAGAGGAAAAGCTGCGCCTTATTTGCAGCGACGGGCGTTGGCACACGCCCGATCTCGGCGGCAAACTTCCGCGCGTCGCCGTCTCGGACGGGCCCATCGGACTTCGGAAGGAGAACATCTACGAAGACGGAAGGGTAGAAACGGTGCCCGCCATCTCCTATCCCGCCGTGCAGAGCCTTGCCAACACCTGGAATGCGGAATGCGCCCGCCTCATGGGCGAAGCGCTCGCCGATGACTGCATCGAAAACGACGTCGATATTCTTCTCGCCCCGGGCGTGAACATCAAGCGCGATCCGTTGAACGGGCGCAATTTCGAGTATTTTTCCGAAGATCCTTACCTTGCGGGTACGCTTGCAAAGGCGTATATCGAGGGGTTGCAGAGCCACAACGTGGGCGCCTGCCTCAAACATTACTATGCGAACAATTTGGAGTATAACCGCCTCGAGCAATCGAGCGAGGTGGATGAGCGCACGCTGCGCGAGATCTACTTAAAGCCCTTCGAGATCGCATGCGAGGCAAAGCCCGTCTCTGCCATGTGCGCCTACAACCGCATCAACGGCGTGTACGCTTCCGAGAACACAAAGGGCTTCCGCATCCTGCGCGAGGAGTTTGGCTTCGACGGCGCAATGTATTCCGATTGGGAGGCTGTGCGCGATAGGACGGCTGCCTGCAAAGCGGGGCTGGATATCGAGTTCCCCTTCAATCAGGCGAACTACGACAAGCTCGTCGAAGATTTTAAGGCGGGGCGCATTTCCGAAGAGGAAGTGGATGCCTGCGCCGCGCGGGTGCTCGAGCTCGCGTACCGCATCGAAGCCATGCGCAAAAAGCGCAAGGTGCAGCGCACGAAGGAAGAGCGTCATGCCGTTGCGCGCCGCCTTGCCGAGGAGGGCATCGTCCTGCTCAAAAACGAAGGCGTGCTTCCGCTCAAAAAGGAGGAGCGCGTTGCGGTGAGCGGATCGTTTGCCGCGCCCGAGCGCTGCAGTCTCGTGGCGGGCGGCGGCTCTTCGATGGTGCGCGTCGATGGGACTGTGTTCGATCTTCCCGCCCTGCTGCGCGAGCGCATGCGCGGGGAAGTCAGATATGAGGCGGCGTTCTGGACGACGGGCATCGTCTCCAATTGCCAGAAGCCGCACAAGGCGTTTATGGATGCCGCCGAGAGCGACGTCGCCATCGTGTGCGTGGGCACGGGGGCAGATCTGGAGTCCGAGGGCGGAGACAGGGAGCGCCTGCGCCTGCCTTCCGTGCAGGAGAACATGATCCTGGAGGTCGCCCGCCGCAACAAGCGCACCGTCGTCGTCCTGTTTGCGGGCAGCGCCATCGATATGGGCGCTTGGCAGGATGAAGTCTCCGCCATCGTCTGGGCGGGTTTCTGCGGCGAAGCGGGCGCCGAGGCGCTTGCCGATATCCTGACGGGGCGCGTCTGCCCGAGCGGCAAGCTCTCGGAGACCCTGCCGCTCTGCTATGAAGATACGCCCGTCTTCGGCATCTATAAGGATGCCTGCGTGGCGCGCTATCAGGAGGGGTTGGACGTCGGCTACCGCTACTACGATACATACGGCATTCCCGTCGCGTTCCCCTTCGGGCACGGGCTGAGCTATGCGCAGTTCGATTATTCCGCTTTGAAGGTCAAATGCAGCAAAAACACCGTGCAGGTGCGAGTTTTGGTTGAAAATACCTCCAAAACGGACGGCAAAGAGACGGTGCAGTTGTATATCCGCCCCGTGCAGACGTTCGTCTATCGCCCCGAGAAGGAACTCAAGGACTTTTGCAAGCTCGCGCTCAAGGCGGGCGAGAAGAAGGAAGCCGTCTTCGACCTCGGGGAAAAGGCGTTCGCCTATTGGTCGACGGGTGTGGACGGCTGGCGCGCGGACGATGGGCTCTACGAGATCGTCATCGGCGCTTCCTCGCGGGATATTCGCCTCACGGCAAAGATCAGGCTCGAAAAAGGCGTGTTTACGCTGCTGTAATGGGAGACGGCAATGGATCACAGGAAGATCGTAGAACAGTTTTGCGCGGAAGGCGTGTATGAGAGCTGCGAACGTTACGGCGAGGGGCACATCAACGATACCTTCAAAGTGACGATGGCAAAGGACGGCAAAACCGTGCGCTACATTTTGCAGCGCATCAACGGACGCTTGTTTGCGGACGTGGAAAAGCTCATGCACAACATCGAGCTCGTGA
>CALVLO010000093.1 GCA_944338265.1 uncultured Clostridia bacterium | reverse complement strand
TATACACATGCACGATGACGTTCTTTGCGCCGCGGATGGCTTCGAACGTCTTTTTGATGATATGCTCGCGCGCCTGCGTCAGCACCTGAATGGTCACGTCCGCGGGGATGAGATCGCGGTCGATGAGCGCACGCAAAAAGTCGTACTCCGTCTCGCTCGCGGCGGGGAAGCCCACCTCGATCTCCTTGAAGCCGATCTCCACCAAAAGATTAAAAAACTCGAGCTTGGTCTCCAGCCCCATCGGCTCGATGAGCGCCTGATTGCCGTCGCGCAGGTCGACGCTGCACCACACGGGCGCGCGCTCCACCATGCTCTTTTCCGCCCAATCCATGCACCGCTCGGGCGGCAGGATAAACTGCCTGCAATACTTTGTTGCGTCCATAACGTCACCTCTCCCTGTTACTTCCGATGCGGCATCCGCAAATAAAAAACCGCGCCTCTTCAAAAGAGACGCGGTAATCGCGCGGTACCACTCTTTTTGCGGGAAACTCCCGCCCCTCAACGGGCACTTCCATGCCCTTCCCCTATAACGGCGGGACTCCGTTCCTCCTTACTCCGCGTTCGGGAAGACCGCTCCGCGGCGAGTTCACCCCTCTGCCTCTGCCGTCTCGCACCCACCGACGGCTCTCTGCAAGCAGGCATAAAAGGCTACTGCTCCGCTTCACTGCGTTATCACTATCATCATAGCACACGCCTGCCCGAAATGCAAGCAATTTCCCAAAAAATTTAATAATTTTCGGGCTTGAGCTGGAAATACGCCTTAGGATGCGCGCAGACGGGGCAGACTTCGGGCGCCTCGCTCGCCTTAACGATGGCGCCGCAGTTGAGGCACTGCCAATACACCTCGCCGTCCTTGACGAACACCCTGCCCTCCTCCACGTTTTTGAGGAGCTTCAGATAGCGTGCCTCGTGCTCCTTTTCGACGGAGGCGACCTTCTCGAACATCTCCGCAATGGCGTCGAACCCCTCCTCGCGCGCGACTTTGGCAAAGGTCGGGTACATATCCGTCCACTCGCCGTTCTCGCCCGCCGCCGCAGCTTTGAGGTTTTCCGCCGTCGTGCCGATGCCGCCCGCGATGAGCTTATACCACATCTTGGCGTGCTCGCGCTCGTTGCCCGAGGTCTCCTCAAAGATCGCCGCGATCTGATTGTAGCCATCCTTCTTCGCCTTGGAGGCAAAGTAGGCGTACTTGTTCGTCGCCATGCTCTCCCCCGCAAACGCCGCCAAAAGGTTCTCCAACGTCTTGCTGCCTTTCAAGTCCTTCATGATCCATCTCCTTTATGCTTCATTTGCGCTCTCGCGCATTTGTTTCTCGCTGCATGCGGCGCAAACGCCGTAAAATTCCACCTCGCAGCCCTCGATGCAAAACCCGTCGCTTGCTGCCCCCGCCGCAATGGCGGCAAAATCGGGGAGAAAGACGTCCTGCACCCAGCCACAGACGCGGCACCTGCCGTGCGCGTGTGGCGCGAGCGTGTGATCGTAGCGCGCATCGCTCCCGAAGAGATTGACGCGGCGCACCTGCCCGCTCTCCGCAAACCCGCTCAGCACGCGGAACACCGTCCCGCGCGATACTGTGGGGTGCTCCTCATGCACGCACGCATATACCTGCGTCGCCGTGGGGTGATCGAGGCGCACGAGCGCATCATAGACCATCTGTTTTTGTCTCGTATTGCGCGCCGCGCCCATCATCTCTCCTTATTAGGATTTATTCTTGATAAGAGTATATCATATCAGAAGGCACCTGTCAAGCCTTCCCGTAAAAAATTTCAAAATTTTTGCTGTTGCTCTCCCCTGCCTCCCCCTCGGGGGAAAGTGATTTCACCCCGCCGCATTCGCGGCGAGGGCTTGAACATATAAAATAATCCCTCCTACCGCCGAGCGCATCGCGCTCGGCGGCTTCCCCCCTTAAAGCCTTCGGCGTTAAGGGGGGCACCATCCGCCCCACCCCTTGCCTACCCAAAGCAAGCAAAAAACAAGGCAAGCGATCAGGCTTGCCCTGTTTTTACAAAAATTCCGATTTGTCCGCAGCCCAAAAGCCGCGGCTTCCACATGCCCATCGGCAAGCAAAAGCTCCAAAACCGCTGCGCCTTATTCCTGCCCGTCGGGCGACGAAGGCTCCGAAACGTCCTCTTTCGCTTGGCTGCTGCGCTTTGCCGCCAAAGCCTCGCGGCGCCTTGCCGCGCGCTTGGCTTTGCGCCGCTCGATCGCCTCCTGCCGCTCCCGCGCATACTGCTCGAGCATCAAATCCACCATCCCGCGCGCCGTCTCCAAGCCGTTTTCGTCCTCGATATACAGCTCCGTCTCGCGCAGGCGGAACGCCTTGGCAGATTCCGAATTGCGCCTGTAATTGCGCAGAAGGTCGTTCTCCAGCTTAAACGCCGCTATCGTGATCCCGCGGCGGATCTTCAGCTTTAAGATGGCTTTCTTGTTGGAACGGATGACCAAACTCGTGGCGCCGCGCTTCTCCGTGGCGTTGGGCTTGTGCAGCGCGTATTCGCGGATGAGGATGAAGTACCGCTTCTGCTCCTCGCTCAGCGTCGCATACGCCTCGCTGAACGAGCGATCGCTCGCCGCAAAGACGATCTTATTCCCGAGCGCATCTTCCTCCTCCGCGGCGGGCGCTTCGATGGGCGCCACCACGGGGATGTACGCCACCGGCGCCTCCACAACCGACTCCGCAACGGGCTCCGTAACAGGTGCGGGCTCCGCCACAGGTTCCGCTGCGGCTTCTTCCACGGGCTCTGCAACGGGCTCCGCCGCGCCGTCTGCCGCCGCCATCTCCTCCCCCGCCGCATTCTCGGCGGGGGCTTTCTTCTTTTTGACTGCCAGAACGATCAGCGCCACGATCAGCCCCGCGGCGATGATCGCCTCCACGATCATCCCAATTGCGTATCCGTTCATTATTTCAGCCTCCTCTTCTTGCCCATGAGCACAACGCCGACCCCAAGCCCGGCAACGGCAACGCCGCCGACGGTAACGCCCGCGATCTCGCCCGCGTGCCCTTCTGCGGGCTCTTCGATGCCCGCATTCTCACCGGGGAACCCGGAAGGATTTTCGCCCGTGATCTCGTTGATGCCATCCGCATCGGAGAAGCACTTGCCGCACACGGTGCATTCCCAATACTCGGCGCTCTCCTCCGTCGCCTCGTGATGCTCCAAGTCGTGCTTCGCAGGATCGACGATGCTATCGAGCCGCTGATTGCCCTGTGCATCCGCGAAGTTCTGACCGCATCCCGAGCAGCTCCAATATTCTACATTGCCATCCGTCGTGCAGCCGCTCGGCGCAACGGCATCGTGATGCGTCATCTGGTGATCCGTGCCCTTCCGGTCGATAAAGAGCGTGCTGCCCGCGGCGTAGTTGTTCAAGTCGATCGCAGCCAAAGAATCGAACCTCTGCGGCTCGGAACGGAAGTTAAAGATCTCCGGCTCTTCCGATGACCCTCTTCCCAACTCATAGGTATGGGTGTTGTCCCCTTCTTCCACAACGACGATACCATAGTCAGAGCCATCCTCTTCCCCTTGGCGGACCGCATATAAAAATCCTTCTCCCGAGTGGCTGCCCAATGCGACCGCCGTAACGCCGCCATAGCCGTCGCGTTTATATACTTCCTCATTATAATCGGCAACATTGATCTGGATCATCGCGGAGGTGCCCTGCGGATCGCTGCTGACCAAATCGGTATCCATCGCGACGCCGATCTGCATATCGATATCTTGCATGATCACGGCAAAAGCGCCATTGGAACTGCTGCTGATCGCCGCAATGGGCGCCGGCTCACCGAGCGAATTATAATCCCCTTCAAAGAGGAACGCCGCGCCCCCCGCATCCGGGTCGTGAAGGAAATCGCTATAACTCCTCTCGGTATGCAGCGTCCCGTCCTCCATTAAAAAGGCAAGACGGAAGTCCTCTTCCAAAAACTTGTCTTGTTCGCCGGTACCGTTCGCAACGTGCATAAGGTCATAGCAGGCGAACACAACGACGTCTTTCACGCCCTGCATGTTCTCATCGTTTACCAAGACCTTTACAACGTTCCCCCAACCCGTTCTTTCGAACGTAAACTCTTCGTACTTGTAACTGAGAATGGCGCCGCCATCCATGGGGCACAAAAAGAGTTCGCCGTTTTCGCCGATCATGGCGATCATCTCGTCGAACGCGCGGATCTGCTTGAACTTCGGAACATAGTCGATATCGTCGGCGGAAAGATAGTCTGTATAATCGGGCGAGAGCCTTAAGACCCCCCGCATCGTATCCAGACGGAAGATCCCGGAATCAGACAATCTTTTGCCCATGCCCCAAACGACGCCGTCGCTATCCAACAAGACGATGGCGTTTGCCGAAGCCTCGATGGCAACGATTTTTGCAGACGTATAGCCATCTGTGAGCTCTTCCAGCGTGCCGAGGGGCTCAAAATCACTGGTGCGATAACCAATATCTTCGTTGATTTGCGCCACATCCCCCATGCCGTAGAGGCGCCGTCTTCATCCAAAGCCAGCGCGTAGGTGCTTTCGCTGTCCGTCGCCACAGCGACGACGTTGTCCATCACACCGTCATAGCCGGAATAACACGAGAGGAAATTAAAATTGAAATCTCCCGGCTCATACGACTCATAGCCCTCGCTGTGCCTGCCCATGCAGAAGAGCGTGCCGTCGCTATCCACAACGAACACGGTCTCTTCGCCGGCGGCAACGTCGCGAACGCCCTGCGAGACCTCGTAAACGGTCTTGCAGGATGGCTCCGTGGAAAATTCGAACATGTCCTCGGTCAAGGTCTCTCCGCGGTCAACGGACCGATGCAGCCCCGACCAATCGCTGATCAGCGTTACAGAGCCCTGCGAGGTGCACCCGTCCGCTGCCGATGCGCGCCGCTGCGGGAGGCTCATGAACACACAGGCTAACGCCAAAATGCACATGAGCACGCAAGACAACGCCGTAAGCAGCACTTTCTTTGTCTTTTGCATAAACCTTCCTCCTTATCTGTGCCGAACGATTATTTTTCAAAAGTGTACACCATCTTTGTAGAACGATTTCCTGACAATGCACACTATTTTTGTTGAATGATTATTTTTTGGATATCTACACGATCCTTGTTGAACGATTATTTCTCGGATATCTATCCCATTTTTATTGAGCTATTATTTCTCGGAGATCTACTCTATCCTTGCCAAGCTATCATTTTTCGGAGATCTACTCCATTCTTGCCGAACGATCACTTCTCGGAAATCTGCTCCATTCTTGCCGAGCTATCAATTCTCGGAGATCTACTCCATCCTTGCCGAGCTATCAATTCTCGGAGATCTACTCCATCCTTGCCGAGCTATCATTCCTCGGAAATCTACTCGATTTTTGCCGATCGATTATTTTCCATAAATGTACACTTTTTTGGAAAATATCTATTGACATTTTTCGCAGTTAGGTTTATATTAAAAATGTATAAAATGTCGAATAATACCGCATTTTTTATAAATTTAATTTATATTTAGATTTTTCCGAAAAAGTGTACTTTTTCGGAATTTTTTTAATATCGCCAACACCCCCGCAATTTTATTCCAATTCGAACAAATTGAGCATATCCGCGCACTACTTGCCCCTCTTAACGCGGCTCCGCCACTTTAAGGGGGGATACAGGGGGGATTTCCCTTGCCT
>CALVLO010000092.1 GCA_944338265.1 uncultured Clostridia bacterium | reverse complement strand
ATACCACTTCTTTTTGAAGTCCTCTGCCGCCGCCTGCGCCTTTGCAAGCTCCGCATCCGCAGCGGGCTGCGCCGCGGGCTCTTGCTCTTGCTCTGCGGGTGCTTCCGCAGCCGCTTCCTGCTCTGCGGGCTCGCCCTCCGCCTGCGGTTCCTCCGCGGCTTCTTCCGCAGGTCCCTCGGGCGCTTCTGCGGGTTCCTCCGCAAGGTCTTCTGCGGACGCCTCGCACGCCTCGTCTGCGGCTTCCTCTTCCGAGGGCGCCGCTGCAGCGTTCTCTTCTTCCGCAGCTTCTGCGGCTGCCGCGTTCGGCGCCTGCGCCTTCCGCGTGGGATAGTAACGTCTCTTTTTCTTGCTCACGATAAATACCGCCGTTATTTCGATCACTTTTAATATAAATTAAAATCGCCGCGCTTAAACACATTTTACAAAATTGGGCAAAAAATTTTTGAAAAAACAAAAAAGCCGCCGTCTGTCGGCAGCAGCGATGAATAATGCGAACGCGGCAACGTTATATACGATTGTATTTTTCTTAAGAAAAACCCGCGGTTCGGCATAAACGCGCCCGCGGGTTTTCTCTTCATCTCACGGAAATTCTTTTCGTCGGTCCGAAAAGAATTTCGTGAACTCATTCAAATTTATACATTGCGTGGAAGGAATACTCTGCGCCCGCCTCGAGGATAGAGCTCCCCTTTTCGGCATACTCGGGCACATTGACGTTGTTGGGGATCGCCTGCGTCTCCAAACAGAAGCCCGCGCGCTTGCCGTAAAACGCCGTCTTGCCCTGCATGTTCATCCCGTTGCCCGCATAAAACTGAACGGCGGGCATATCGGTGTAACACGTCATGCGGATGCCCGTTTTGGGGCTTTCGACGGTGGCAAACTTTGCATAGGTGCCGCACTTGTTGCGCAGAACGTAGCAATGATCGTACCCGTTCCCCTGTTTGAGATCGACGTCGTCTGCATCGACCGCCTCGCCGATGGGGCGGGGGCGGGTAAAATCGAAAGGCGTATGCGCGACGCGGCGGAAGCCGCCGTGCGGGATCATCGCCGCATCGGTGGGCGTGATATAGTCGCTCTCGATCTCGAGCACGTTATCGAGAATGCTGCCGTCCCCCTCGCCGTTCAGGTTGAAATAGGCGTGATTGGTGAGGTTGACCGCCGTCTTTTGATCGGATACGGCATGATAGAAGATGCGCAGCTCGCCGTTCTCGAAGATATACGTCACACGGACATCGAGATTGCCGGGGTAATTCTCTTCGCCGTCGGGCGAGAGGATGGTGAGGCGGAGCTCGTCGCCGACGATCTCGTGCTTCCAGATCTTCGTGTTGAAGCCGCACTTCCCGCCGTGCAGGTGATTGCCGCGGTCGTTGCAGTAGAGCTGATACTTCTTGCCATCGATGGTGAGTTCGCCCTTGCCGATGCGGTTGCCGAAGCGCCCGATGAGCGCGCCGAGATAGCCGCCGTTCTTCTCATAGCCGGCAACGTCGTTATAGCCGAGGATGACGTCCGTCGGCGTGCCGTCCTTGGCGGGCACGACGATGCTCTGGATGATGCCGCCCAAATTGAGGATGGTAGCTCTCCGCGCCCCGTCGATAAAATCGAAGGCAAGCACTTCCTGCCCGTTCTGCGTTGTTCCGAAGACCCTGCTTGTGATCATACTTTCCCTCCTCCGCGCTCGCGCGGTCGTTGCTCATGCAATATTATAGCACGCCGCCGCGGAAAAGTAAATATTTTTGTTAAAATTCCCCAAAATACATTTATGCAAAAAAAGTACATCCCCCTCCTGATCTTTTTTACGGCGCTTTTGGCGTTCGCCGTACACCTCGGCGCGCGGCTGACGGCGGAAGTCCCCGCCTTCTCGCTCGCGGACGAAGAAAAGCGCATCTACCTCACCTTTGACGACGGTCCGAGCACCGTCGTCACCAACCGCGTGCTCGATATCCTGCGCGAAGAGGGCGTGCAGGCGACTTTCTTTATCGTAAGCGACCGCGTGGCGGGGCGGGAGGAGACGCTCCGCCGCATCGTCCGCGAGGGACACACCGTGGGCGTGCACTCCAAAACGCACCGCTACGGCGAGATCTATGCCTCGGACGAGGCGCTCCTCGGCGATGTGCGCGCCTGTGCGGAGACGGTGGAGCAGATCACGGGCGCCAAGCCCCGCTTTTACCGCTTCCCCTACGGCGGCGGTACGGCGCGCCAACGCGACCTCCTCGAGGCGCAGGGCTATACCGTCATCGGATGGAACGCGGTGTGCGGCGATACAGACCTCTCACTCGGCGCGGAGGCGCTCGTGAAGGAGAGCCTGAAAACGGCGGGCACGCGCGGCAACGTCGTCCTCCTCTTGCACGACGGCGCGCCCCACAAGGCGACGGCGGAGGCGCTGCCCGCCATCATCTCTGCGTTCCGCGCGCGGGGATATGCGTTCTGCGCCTTCCGCTGAGATGCACGCGGCGCGCGGCAAAGCGGTAGAGCGCGCCCACGGGCAGCACGGCGACGGAACACAGCGCCACGACGAGCCACTGCACGCCCGTGAGCGCCGTCAGGCGGAAGAGGGTGCGCAGGGGCGGCGAGAGCACCAAGAGGACGTTGACGGCGATGCCGAAGAGCACCGTCGCAAGCAGCACGCGGTTGGAAAAGTATTCCCGCAGCCTGAGCCCGCCGCCCTCGGCGCGCACGTTGAAGGCGTGTAAAAGCTCGGAAAAGGACATGGCGACAAACGCCGCCGTCGTTGCCGCGGCGCTTCCCCACAGCCGCAAAAAGAGCACATACATGGCAATGACGATCGCCGCCATCGCGCAGCCGAAAAAGAGCATGCCGCCCACCGCACGGCGGGAGAAGATCTCGCGGTCGGAGACGGGCGGGCGCGCCATCGCCCCCTCCGTGCGCTCCGCGCCGAGCGCCAAGACGGGTAAAGAGTCGGTGATGAGGTTGAGCCACAAAAGCTGCGTGGAGGTGAGAAAGCCGTACTGCCACAAAAACAGGGTGGCGATGAAGACGCACAAGACTTCCGCAAGGTTGGTGGAGAGGAAGAAGGAGATCGTCTTTTTGATATTGAAAAAGACGTTGCGCCCCTCCTCCACCGCGCGCACCATCGTGGAAAAATCGTCGTCCGAGAGGACGATATCCGCCGCGTTCTTGGTCACATCCGTGCCGGAGCCCATCGCGACGCCCACGTCCGCACTCTTCAACGCGGGCGCATCGTTGACGCCGTCGCCCGTCATGGCGACGACCTCCCCCGCCGCTTTGAGCGCCTTGACGATGCGCTGCTTGTGCCCCGGTGAGACGCGCGCATAGACGGTATACCCCTTCACGCGGCGGCGAAAGGCAGCCTCGTCCATGCCGTCGAGCTCCTCCCCCGTCGCCACCTGCCTGCGGGAGGATGCAATGCCGAGACGGGAGGCGATGGCAAACGCCGTATCCGCGCTGTCCCCCGTGATCATCACCGTGCGCACGCCCGCGCGGCGGCAGAGGGCAATTGCCTCCTTCACGCCCGCCTTAGGCGGATCGAGCATGCCGATAAGCCCCAAAAAGACGAGCCCCTCCTCCCGCTCCGTATCGCCGTAGGCAAAGCCCAAAACGCGCATCGCCCGCGCGGAGTACGCCGCCGCGCACCGCTGCACGGCAAGAAGGCGCTCGGGCGTGAGCGGCACGACGCCGCGGTCGGTGAGCAGGCGCGTGCACTTTTTGAGTACCACATCCGCCCCGCCCTTTACATACAGGCGCAGCCCGCGCCCGTCGCGGGCGTATACGCTCATCATCTTGCGTTCGGAGGAAAAGGGCGTTCCGCCCACAGCTTCGAAGCGCGCCGCAAACCCGAGGCGGTCTGCAAATTCCACCAAGGCGATCTCCGTAGGATCGCCCACATACGCCCCCGCCTGCCCCTTTACCGTATGGCATGCCCGCACGCAGCGCAAGAACTCCGCCCGCACCGCGCCGCCATCCCCCTCGGACATGGGTGCCTCGAAATTGGTGCAGAACGCCTCGACGGTCATTTTATTCTGTGTGAGCGTGCCCGTCTTATCCGAACAGATCACCGAGCAGTTCCCGAGGCTCTCGACGGCGGAGAGCTTGCGCATGACGGCGCGCGAGCGCGCCATCCGCTGGACGCCGAGCGCCAAGATGACGGTGACGACCGCCCCCATCCCCTCCGGGATCGCCGCGACCGCCACGGCGACGGCGTTCATGATGCTTTCGAGTACGCTCACCCTGCCCGCAAGCAGCGTGCCGAGAAGCAGAAGCGTTGCCACGGCGAGCACGGCTATCGTGACGATCTTGCCGAGGCGGGCGATCGTCCTATCCAAGGGGGAGAGTGTGGGCTTTGCGGCGTGCAAAAGGGCTGCGATCTTGCCCGTCTCCGTCTGCATGCCGCACGCCGTTACGAGGCAGCGCGCCCGCCCGCGCACGCAGAAGGTGCCCGCATGCACCGTATTGCAGCGCGCCGAGAGAGCGCGCTGCTTGACGATGCAGTCGTACTTTTTCACGGGCTTGCTCTCCCCCGTGAGCGCAGACTCATCGCAGCACAGATCCTCCGCCCACAACACGCGGCAGTCGGCGGGGATGCGGTCGCCCTCCTCGATCTCGACGATATCCCCGACGACGAGCTCCTCCGCATCGAGCTTTACGAGCCTGCCGTCGCGCACGGCTTTTGCCTCGCACGCGGAGAGCTTTTTTAACTTTTGGATGGCGGCATCCGCCTTGTATTGCTGCAAGAACCCGACGACGGCATTTATGAGGATGACGAAGAGCAGGATGCCCGTATCGGCGAGCTCCGCCCTATCGTGCGTGGCAACGGCAAGCGCCGCCGAGAGGACGGCGGCAAGGATGAGGATGACCGTCATCAGATCGGCAAACTGCGCAAAAAACAGCCCGAGCCTGCTGCGCTTTTTTCCCTCTTTGAGCACGTTCCGCCCCGTGCGGGCGATCCGCGCCGCCGCCTCCTTGGCGGTGAGCCCCGTCTCCGTCGCTTCCGCCTTGCAGAGCGCCTCCTCTTTGGACAACATGTACTCTTCCATACCGCTATGGTATGACGCATCCTTGCCCGATTATGTCTTCCCGCATCCGCACAAAAAGCTGCCGCCTGCCTGCGGGCGTTCCATAAAGGATAGCAAAAACCGCCCCGAAGGGCGGTTTTTGTATACAGAAAATTATTTGTGGTGGCGGACAAGATCGAGCGCCTTGGCGATCTCCATCACGATGAGCGGCACGACGGCGAGCGCAATGCCGATGACGTACATCTCCCAAGGCATATACTCGGAGCCGAAGCCGAACACGGTCATCACGCCGGGCGTGAAGAGCACGAAGGCGATGAGCGCGAAGGCAAGCAGCGTCACCCAATTGAGGAACTTGTTGGTGAAGGGACCGATCTTGAAAAGGGAGTGCCCCGAACGCATGTTGTAGGCGTGGAGGGACTGCGAGAGCGCAAGAACGAGGAAGGTCGCCGCGCTGCACTGCTCCGCATTCAGATGGAAGCCGTAGCGGGCGATGCAATAGCTCGCAAGCGCCAAAGCCGCAAACATACACCCCTGCAAGACGATCTGCACCCCGTAGCCATGGGCAAAGATGCTCTCCCTTTTCGACCGCGGCTTTTGGTGCATGACGTCGGGCTCGAGCTTTTCCATGCCGAGCGCCACGGCGGGCAGCGAGTCGCCGATGAGGTTGATCCACAGGAGCTGAATGGAGATGAAGGGCGAGATCTGCCAGATGCACATGGCAAGGAAGACGACGATGACCTCCGAAATGTTGGTGCCGAGCAGGAACCC
>CALVLO010000091.1 GCA_944338265.1 uncultured Clostridia bacterium | reverse complement strand
CTGGAGTTCAGACGTGTGCTCTTCCGATCTGATTTCCTCCCGCCGCAACCGCGGCGGGAGGAAATCGGATGAGGGGAAATTACTTCCACCCCTTGCCTCCCTCATGGAGTGAGGTGTCTGCGCGGCTCCGCCGCGCAGACGGTGGGAGTCGTTCTCTCCATGCCCCCCTTAACACTTGTTTTAAGGGGGGAAGCCGACGCCTCCGCGGCGGCAGGGGGGATCTCTTTGCCTTCCCCCTCGGGGGAAGGTGATTTCCTCCCGCCGCAACCGCGGCGGGAGGAAACCGGATGAGGGGAAATTACTTCCACCCCTTGCCTCCCTCATGGAGTGAGGTGTCTGCGCGGCAGAGCCGCGCAGACGGCGGGAGTAGGATACAATCCGCCCCCCTTAACGCTCCACAGGAGCTTTAAGGGGGGACTCAGGGGGGATCCCCCTCCCCTCTTACCTCCCTCTTGCCTCCCTCAAAGAGGGAGGTGCCGTTGCCGCAACGCGGCAACGGCGGTGGGAGTTTGAAATAAACACCCTCCTTTGCACAACGACGCCACTAAAAAAGGTACTTCAAGCCCCCGCCGCGACAGCGGCGGGGGCTTGAATAGATAAAAAAATCACTCCTGCCGCCGAGCGCACCGCGCTCGGCGGCTCCCAATATCACCTCCGCCCTCAACAAATATCCCCCCCACAACAACACAAAATAACACCCAAAAACGCCCATACAGCAAAAGAGAGCCCACAATGCAGGCTCTCTCTATTCTTCTCGCAGCGACCGCTCAATCCTCGGACGGAAAGGTATAGTAGCTATACCCCGTGATCGAATAGGAATTGACCGCCTCGGCACAGAAGCGGATCTCAAGCGAACTCAAGCTCGAAGCACTATTAACAGGGAAGCTATACACAACCGTGAAAGTATAACCCTTGTATACCCCCGCCGTCGCCGTCATATTCAGTGTAACAGTCAGCATGCGGGAATTTGCCCAATTAAACTCAAGCGTCCATTTCGACTTTGCAACAATGGCACGATAGAGCGTATCCGAATACCCAAGCACTTCGCCTTCCGCCGAAGTAATGCTTGTATCGCCATCAGAAACTTTGATGAAGTTTGTAGCGCCATTGTTAAAGCTCCATGCACGCCCATCCATGCAACCTGTAATATTATTTTTGATCTCCCAAACCACGGTATGGTATGTCTCCGCCACAGGCGAATCCATCAAACCCTCAACAATAACGACCGAACGTTCGTTCTTATCGACCGTAACGGGAAGGTCATAATCCCACTGCCAAACGGTAGGATTTTCGAAGACCGCGTTCTCCACCGGCACATTTTCGATCTCCGCCCCGCAAACCGTACAAACGCCGTCCGCAAAATTGTGCTTGCAGATCTCGCCGCAGGCGCACACGCCCTTGACGTACTCGTGCACGGTATGCGCAGGATTGAGCTGCCCGCAGCCGTAGCAGTGGTGCGTCCCATCGTAGACGTGCGGCTTGCCGCCGTACTCCGTATTGCCATGGTCGGGATGCAGCTGCCCGCAAATGGTGCAGTGGTCGTAGTCGGTGCTCGTCGCCGCCTCCACATACTGATGGGTATGATGAGGATCGATGGCGCCGCAGCCCGCATGCGTGCACTTGCCGTAGCCATCCGAACCGACCTCAGTATTATAAACATGTTGATCGGGATAGTACCTGCTCTCCAAACGGTAGGCGCTGTAACGGGCGCTTACCTCGTCGGCGGGCACCGTCTCGCCCTCTTCCCATTCAAACGCGCTGCCCTCGGTGAGCGCCCTGCTCTCGAGGATGAAGTCATCCGTCGCAAAGAGCGGCGAGGCGAGCTTCGCACCGTTGACGTAAACGCCGTCCATCTGCGCGCATTGCAGGAAGGCATCGACGAAATTGGCGACCGTCATGCCCGCGGCGATCTTGGTCGCCTCGTAGTGATACCACAACTCGCCGTTGACGTAGTAGAGAACGCCGTCCGTCTCATCGGTGCCGGGCGAGATGACGACGGTCACATACACATCGGGCGTGTTGAGGAGCGTATCCCACTCGATGCCCTCTGCGCGCGTCGCGTCGTTGTTCGCCGTCAGGTTCTTGGATTTCTTTGCTTCGCTGTCTCTGCCCGCGACAATATCCCAAAGGTGACCGTCGATGCCCGTCGGCTCCGTTGCCGCCGAAACATTGCCCTGCAAATTGGGCAGCGTGATCTGAAGATTGCCCGTCTTGGTCGCAAGCAGCGTGTTGTCAAAGTCGCTCGAGCCCTGTTTGAGCAGGAAGGAGAGCGTCATGCCCGTCTCCGCCACATTCTCGCCGAGCAGCGCCTCCGAGACGTATGTCCCGTTCGCCGCGGTCGTGCCGTTGTCGCCGCTGATGCTGACGGGCGTGGAGTTGAGCACCGCGCCGCAGTCTTCGCACCTGTAGAGGTAGTGATTTCCCTCCACCGCCTTCCAATCGTGCATATGCACGCGCCCGATCTCATACCAAAGCCCGAATTGGGTATCGCCCGCGCCGCCCGCGATCGTCTTTGCGGTGATGCCGAGCGCATTTTCGCCGTATTCCGCGACCGTTTTCGCCTCCGCAGCTGTTTCGGCGACGGTTTGGGTCACATCCTCCCAAACGAGGGAAGCCGCCTTGATCTGCTCGAAGTTGCTGTTGAGCACGGGCGCGGTATAGGTGACCTTGTAGTAGCGCGCCTCGCCGTAGCCGCCGGGCTCGCCGCCGCAAATCTCGAAGTGGTACGAGGAGACGTTCTCGGGCTCTTCGCCATCCACGGTGGAGTTGGTATTCAGCGAAATGCCGTAGCTCGCGCCGCTCACGGAGCCCATCGCGAGCCAGCCGCGGTCGGCGTCCCTGCCGTCGTTGGCGGTGCCGAAGATGCGGAGCAAGCTCGAGAAGGGATTGCCCTCCGCGGGCACGCGCCCCTCCGTCACGAGCACGCCGTCCTGCATCTTCACATTCGCCTGCGCGTTGAGGAAGCCGTATGCCGTCGTGCTCGTCGCCTCCCCCGCGTTGATGTTGATATAGAAGGAGGGCAGCTTGATGGTGCGGTCGACGATGTTGTCGCGGTCGTACCCGACGACGGCATAGTAGACCGTCGCGTTCTGCACGTTGAACCACACGTCCACGCCGTCGAAGGTGAGGACGAAGCCCTCCGCCCCTTCCCCTTCCACGGGCTCCGTGTAATAGATGGTATCGGTGAGCGTGACGCCGTTATACGTCATGCGGAGCGGCACATAGCCGGGGTGCGTATCGTCCGTGATGAGGGGCAGCGCGGGCACGTCATATACAACGGTGAGCACGAGCTTTCCGTCCTGTTCCGAAGCCGAGCCGCTCACCCCGACGGTGGAAGTGCCGAGCGCGAGCCCCGCCCCATAGGTGAAGTTGTCGCCCTCCCACACAAAGGAGGAGGCGGGAACGTTCACCATCTCGCTCGTGCCGAGCTGCACCGCGCCGCGGTTGCCGTTGAACGCCTCGAGCGAGAGTCCTTCAAAGGTGTATGTCACGCGGACGTTGCCGCCCATATTGACGGGGACTTCGTTCTTCCCTGCGCCGTTTGCCACCACGGAAGAACTTGCCGCGGGCAGCGTGATGCCCGCAAGATCGATGCGGACGGGCGTCGTCTGCACGCCGCGGAGGTAGAGATCGTTTGCCGCCACCATGTCCGCGTTGAGCAGGACGAGCACGTCCAAATAGGAGCCGTCCTTCGCGCGGCTGAGCGTGACGCCCGCAGGCGCCGCGGCAGGCGTGCCGAACGTCTCGCCGTCCCGCGCATACAGGCGGAACGCCATAAAGTGCGTATAGCCCGCGGGCGCGCCGGACGGGACCGCATCGGGTACGCCCGTCGGCGCAACGGAAACCACCGTGGCGCCGCCCTCTCCCGCCGTTCCCGCGGTGCAGGCGAGCTCACCGTATGCGAGCATGTTCGCCACATGGCTCTGATAGACCACCGAACCGCGCGCGATCTTGGCGGAGACGATATCTCCCACTTGATTGGGCGCGATGTCGGTCAGGAAGTTGGAATAGCCGACGTTGAGATAGGCATATGCCGCCCTGCCGCCGACGATGGTCCGCACGCGGAAGAAGCGCCAGTCTGCGGAGAGCGGCGTATCCGCCGTCACATCCGTCCAGCTCTCCACGGCTTCATCCTTTTGCGCGTCCTCCGCGGTCGCCGCATCGCCGATATACGCCTGCAGCGCGTAGTCTGTGGTGATCTCATAGGCATGGGGCGCGCTCTCGAAGGCGATGCGCACGGAGAGCTCCTCCATGTTCAGCGTCTCGCCCTCCACATAGGCGCGCTTCGCGGTGCTCGTGAGCTGCGCCGTCACGTTGTCCAAAAGGTCGCTCTGCAGTGCGGAGGCGGAGGTAAAGCGCATGCTCACGTTCTCGCCGTGCAAAACGGTATCGAAGGTGCTCTCGCCCAGCGCATCGGGAACGCGGATGTACGAGACGAGGCTCGTACCAGTCGTGTTGTTGCGGTTGGTCACGACGATGACGTTATCCTCGCGGAACTGCCACGAGAAGGTCACCTCCTGCGCCGTCGCATAGTTGGGCGTATACAGCTGCGTGCCCGAAGAGTAGACGTACCAAGGCGCCCACTCCTCCGCCGAGGCGGGCATGCTGTTGGGATCATAGCCCGCAGGCGCCGTCGAGGTAGAAGAGCCGGGCACCGAACCGTAGTTGTACGATTCGCCCGTGCCGCCCGCAAACCCCGCAAGCAGACGGGTGGGATCGCCGATGCCGTTCAAAAGCACCCACGCATCGTTGCGGATGAGCACGGAGGCCCCACCCGTGTACGCCTCCGTTGAATAGGGCGACTGCACCGTGGCAGGATCAAAATCGCGGATGGCAATGCCGAGGATGGGATAGTACCAAGAATCTTCGCCCGCGTTCGGGTTGGACTGCGCGGTCCCCGTAATGGAGATGGTCATGCCCTTTCTCAGCTTGCCGACGGTGTAGGTCCCCACCTCCTCGGTGCCCGTCGCCGCCGTCACCGTGCCGAAGGGCTTGACGAGCCCGTCCGGATCGACGGTGCTCTCCGCCGTATACCCGCCGTGGAAGGCGCCGTAATCGACCTCGACGGCAGGGTCAAAGCTGCTCGGATACTCCACCTTGCCGCAGTGCACACAGCGGGCAATGCCCGTTACGGGATCGGGCTCCCCGATCTCGTGCCCGATGGTCAGAACGATTTGCGCCGAGAGCCCGTTTGCATTGTTCTTTTTGGGCGTCATCTGCACGGTATACGTCCCGACTTCGCCCCACGTTACCGCGGAGGTATCGAACGTGCAGTCCTCCCCGGAGACGGTGTAGCGCGATTCGTCCGCATACACGCGCAGCGCAAGCTGCTCCGCCTGCGCCTCAAACGCCTTCGTCCCGCTCTTTTCGTCCGCCGCCTGCGCGTCGGTGAGCGTAACGGTGTTGCCGCCGCTGAAACGGATGCGCTCGATCGCGTAATCGTCCGGCTTGGAACACGCGGCAAAGCCAAGCGTCAGTGCGGCAGAAAAGGCGAAAATCAGAGCGAATTTTACCTTTTTCATGGTTTCTTCCATCCTCCCCCAATTTGATTTCCAATATAGTTTTCCACAATGGATTTACCGATATGACAATTCTACACCAAATCTTTTGCAATGTCAATATATTTTGGGAAAAAATCACAGTGATATTTCATATGCTTTCACTTTTTTATAATATTCTGCGCATATTTTTCACCCATCACACCCCACCCCCATCCCCCTCCCCTTGCCCCCCTTAACACTCCGCAGGAGCTTTAAGGGGGGACTCAGGGGGGATCCCCTTCGCCTTCCCCCTTGGGGGAAGGGGGACCGCTTGCGGTGGATGAGGGGCAAGTCTCAACCCCTTGGCTCCCTCGTTGAGGGGTGAGCGGCGCGTTATGCGCACCAGCGCAGTGCGCTGTGCGCGCGTCGCGAACTAAGAAATC
>CALVLO010000090.1 GCA_944338265.1 uncultured Clostridia bacterium | reverse complement strand
ACGGCGCCCATGCTAAAACCTTGCCTTCCCCCTTGGGGGAAGGGGGACCGCTTGCGGTGGATGAGGGGATCACTCCTCGCCTCCCTCAATGAGGATGGGCGGCGCTCATGTAGCACTCATGCTAAAACCTTTCAAACGATCACCGCCCCGCGGCAATGCCGCGGGGCGGTATTTCATATGCCGCGCCGAAAGCGGCAGAGCCCCGCCCCCCTTAACACTTGTTTTAAGGGGGGAAAGCCGCCGAGCGCGCTGCGCTCGGCGGCAGGGGGGATTTATCTTGCCTTCCCCCCTTGGGGGAATGGACGGCGCCCATGCTAAAACCTTGCCTTCCCCCTTGGGGGAAGGGGGACCGCTTGCGGTGGATGAGGGGATCACTCCTTGCCTTCCTCATAAGAGGGTGAGCGGCAGAGCCCCGCCCCCCTTAACACTTGTTTTAAGGGGGGAAGCCGCCGAGCGCGTTGCGCTCGTCGGCAGGGGGGATCATCATATCATAACGGATCGCCTTATATTTTCTTGGGCGGGAAAAGGGCTTTGATCATCTGCGAAACATATGTAACGGGCACAAGTTCGATCTTATCGCGGAATTTCTCGCAAGCCTTTCTGTTCTTTTCGGGGAGCACGACGCGCTGAAAACCCATCTTCACGCACTCGTTCACCCGTTTTTCGGCAAAATTGACGCCGCGTACCTCGCCCGTAAGCCCGACTTCGCCAAACACGGCGGTGTACTTATCGACGGGCGCCATGCGGTCGGCGCTCGCTAAGGCGGCGCACACCGCGAGGTCGGCGCTCGGCTCGCCGAGCTTGATCCCGCCCATCGCGTTGAGATAGACGTCCTGCGTGCTCAAATTGAGCCCGCACCGCTTTTCCAACACGGCAATGAGCACCACAAGGCGGTTGAAGTCCACGCCGAGGCTCATCCGCCGCGGCAAGCCGTATGCCGTCTTGCACATCAGCGTCTGGATCTCCACCATCATGCAGCGGTTGCCCGTCTCCGACGGGGTAACGACGGCGCCCGCCGCCTCGCCGCGCGCATCCGAGAGGAAGAGGGCGGAGTAGTCCGTAAGCCCGAAGATGCCCTCGCCCGTCATCTCAAACACGCCCACCTCCTGCACGGAGCCGAAGCGGTTTTTTACGGCGCGCAGGATCTTAAAGTTCTCCGTGCGCTCGCCCTCAAAATAGAGGACGGTATCCATAATGTGCTCCAACACCTTCGGTCCCGCAAGCGTGCCTTCCTTGGTCACATGCCCCACAATAAAAAAGGTGATGCCCTGCGATTTGGCGATGCGCATGAGCTTTGCGGCGCACTCGCGCACTTGCCCGACGCTCCCCGCCGCCGAGGTGAGCGCGTTGGTGTACACCGCCTGAATGGAGTCCACGATCACGTATTCCGCTTTTCCGATCTCTTCTTCGGCGTTTTCGAGGCAGGTCTCGTTGAGGAGCAGCATGTCGCCCGCATCCGCATGCAGGCGTTCGCAGCGGAGCTTTACCTGCGAGCAGCTCTCCTCGGCGGAAAGATACAGCACGCGGTGCGCCTTTGCAAGGTGCGAGGCGACCTGCGTCAAAAGGGTGGATTTGCCCACGCCGGGGTCGCCGCCGACGAGCACGAGCGAGCCGCGCACGATGCCGCCGCCGAGCACCACGTCGAGCTCGGAAATGCCGCTCGAGATGCGCTCGTATTTTTCATAGGTCACCTCTTTGAGGGGCGTCGCCTTGGAAAAAGAGAGGGGAGAGACCTGCTTTTTGCCCGTGGCGGGCGGGGCGACCGCCTCCTCCGCGAGGGTGTTGAACTTGCCGCAGTCGGGGCATCTTCCAAGCCACTTGGGCGAGGTATAGCCGCATTCCGCGCATACAAACTGAGTGGTTGCTTTGCGCATGAAGACCTCCTTATTGTGCGGGGCGGACGGGCATTAAAAGCACCGTCGCATACACGGTGATGCCTTTCCCCTCGCCCACATAGCCGAGCCGCTCGTTGGTGCCTGCCGCGATGCCGACGGCGTCCTGCCCGATGCCGAGCGCCCCTGCAAGGTTTTCCTTCATCTTGGCGATATGCGGCGCAAGGCGGGGCTTTTCCGCAAGAACGGAAACGCTCGCATTCTTGGCGGCATAGCCCGCACGGGCGAGCATCACCACGACTTTGCGCAAGAGCTCCATGCTGTCCGCGCCGCGGAAGCGCTCGTCGGTATCGGGGAAGTGGTGCCCGATGTCCGAGAGCCCCGCGGCAGAGAGCAGCGCGTCCATCAGCGCATGGCAGAGGACGTCGCCGTCGCTGTGGGCGATGAGCCCGTGCGTATGGGGGATGGAGACGCCCGCAAGCACGATGCGGTCTCCCTCGCCGAAGGCATGCGTATCCGCGCCGAAGCCCACGCGCTCGGCGGGGAGGAAGTCCTCCGCATAGGTGAGCTTTCTGTTGCCGCGCTCGCCCGCAAAGAGGCGGGGCGGCGCAATGTAGTGCGCATATACGCCGCTCTCATCGGTGAAGGAGAGCCCTTCTTCGCGCGCCTTCTCATAGGCAACGAGCAGCTTGTCTTTGTAAAATCCTTGCGGCGTCTGTACCAAAAACGCCGTCTCGCGTGCGGGGACGGAAATAACGTTGCCTTCCGCCGCCAGGACGACGGTATCCGAGGCAGGCAGGGCACACACGCCGCTGCCGAACGCCTTCACGCTCGCAATGCAATCGCAAATGAGCTTTTGCGAAAGGAAGGGGCGCGCCGCATCATGCACGAGCACGATCTCGCCCTTCGCCGCTTTGAGCGCCGCAAAAACGCTCTCGCCCCGCGTCTTTCCGCCGCGCATGGCGCGGGCGGCGGGGTAGGGGGCAAGCAGCGCTTGGATGCGCGCCTCGTCCTCCTCGCGGCAGGCGACGATGATCTCATCCACGCCCGCCGCGGAAAATGCGGAGAGCGACCACGAGAGCACGGGCAGCCCGCCCAGCTCGCGGAGCACCTTGTTTTCCGAAAAGCCCGCGCGCGTGCCTCTGCCCGCGGCGCAGAGGATGGCGCTCGTCATACGATCACCTCATAGAGGGAGGCGGCGTCGTCCTTTTTCACCGTCTCTTTGAGCTCCTTCACGCGGAAGCGGAGCGCGCCCGAGGCAAACGTGAGCGTGACCTCGTCGCCGACCTTCACGCGGTAGGCGGGCTTTACCTCCCTGCCGTTGACGGAAATTTTGCCCGCTTCGGCGGCTTCCTGCGCCACCGTGCGGCGCTTCAAGATGCGCGAGACCTTCAAAAATTTGTCGATCCTCATGTTTTTTCTCCGAAAAAAGGGATTTCTGCAAAATACCCGCGCAAAAAAGGTTGACATCTTTTTGCACGCGGTCTATAATAGCATAATGTATTATTATGTGTAGAATGCAGTTTTGTGCCGTTTCGCCCAAAAAGGCGGCGAAAATCGGGGTACAAAACGCCGCTTCTTCCCCTATTATACCGCAGTTTGCGCCGTCTGTAAAGGGGAAGCGCGCATAATTTTTTTCGGAAAATTCGATTTTTATCGATGAAAAGATATACTCGGTAGATCGTCAAGCAAAAATTCAAAGCAAGGAGAATGATTGACGGATGAACTTACCCATTCACAAGTACGGGAAGACCGAGCGGCGGAAATTCGGCAAGATCAACGAAGTCATCGAGATCCCCAACCTCGTCGAGATCCAGAAAGAGAGCTACGATTCCTTTATCAGCGAGGGCATTGCGGAGATCTTCGAAGACTACTCGCCCATCACCGACTTTTCCGATCACTTCGAGCTGCATTTCTTGGGCCATGAATTTGGCGATACGCCCAAGTACGACGAGAAGGAGTGCCGCAACCGCGACGCGACTTACGCCCTGCCCCTCCGCGTGAAGGTGCGCCTTGTCAACAAGGTCAAAGACGAGATCATCGACTCCGTCGTCTTTATGGGCGATTTCCCGCTCATGACGGAGAACGGTTCCTTCATCATCAACGGCGCGGAGCGCGTCATCGTCTCCCAGCTTGTCCGTTCCCCCGGCGTGAACAACGTCGCCGAAACGGATAAGACGGGCAAGAAGATCTACGAGACGACGGTCATCCCCAACCGCGGGGCATGGCTGGAATTTAAGCAAGATCCGCAGGGCGTGCTGTGGGTGAGCGTCGATAGAAAGCGCAAACTCACGGCAACGGTGCTTCTGCGCGCCTTGGGCTACGGCTCCAACCGCGCGCTCGAAGAGCTCTTCGGCGGCGATAAGATGATCGCCGCGACCATCAAGCGCGATGAAGGCGAAGCGCCGCCCATCAAGTCGGAGTCGGACGGGCTCATCGCCCTCTACCGCCGCCTGCGCCCCGGCGAGGTGCCCACGGAGGAGTCCGTGCGCCAGCACCTCAACAACCTCTTCTTCGATCCGCGCCGTTACGATGTGGTCAAGGTGGGGCGCTATAAGTTCAACAAAAAACTCAACCTTGCCTACCGCCTCCCCGGCTGCCGCATCGCAGACGATATTTTCCACCCCGAAACGGGCGAGCTGCTCGCCGCAAAGGGGGAGGCCGTCTCCGAAGCGCAGGCGCGCGCCATCCAGAACGCGGGCATCGGCGAGGTGTTCGTCCTCGTCAACGACCCCGTGGACGGCGAGATCAGGCACAAGATCGTCTCCAACAACACGGTGGATTTTGCCGCGCTCTCCGATAAAGATCCCAAGGCGTTCGGGCTGTTGAAGACGGTCTACTATCCCAACTTCGTCTTCTCCAAAAAGATCGCCGAAGCCTGCAAAGAAAAGAGCGTGGAGGAAGTCGCCGAAGAGTTCCTCGATGAGATCAACGCCGTCTACTACACGCACGAGACGGCGCCCGAGGCAGACGAGAAGCAGGAAGAGAAGAAGAACCGCGAAAAGCGCAAGGAAAACCGCCTCAAATTCGTTACGGCGTGCAAACTTTTCCACGAGATCTTAAACCGCAGCGACGACGCGCAGGGCGCGCAGATCGACCTTGCCAAGGAGGAGCGCATCCTCGGCGTCACACCGGAGGAGAAGAAGCTCGTCAAGCCCCTCGTCGAAAAACTCAACCATAAGTGCATCACGGTGGACGATATCGTCGCCGCCGTCTCGACCAACCTCGACCTGCAATACGGCATCGGCACCATTGATGAGATCGATCACCTCGGCAACCGCCGCGTGCGTTCGGTGGGCGAGCTGCTGCAAAACCAGCTCCGCATCGGCATGAGCAGGCTCGAGCGCCTCATCAAGGAGCGCATGGCAACGGCAGATCCCATGGAGGTCACGCCTTCTAGCCTCATCAACGTGCGTCCCATCTCGGCGGTCATCCGCGAGTTCTTCGGCTCTTCGCAGCTCTCGCAGTTCATGGATCAGACCAACCCCATCGCCGAGCTCACGCACAAGCGCAAGCTTTCCGCGCTCGGCCCCGGCGGCTTGAACCGCGACCGCGCCACCTTCGAAGTGCGCGACGTGCACCACTCCCACTACGGGCGCATGTGCCCGATCGAGACGCCGGAAGGTCAGAACATCGGTCTTATCTCCTCGCTCGCGACCTTCTCCAAGGTCAACGAGTTCGGCTTTATCATGTCTCCCTACCGCAAGGTGGATAAGGAGACGGGCGTCGTCACCGACCATGTCGACTATCTGACGGCGGACGAAGAGGACCGCTACGTCGTCGCGCAGGCGAACGAGCCGCTCGATGAAGCGGGGCACTTCGTCAACGAGCGCGTCGGCTGCCGCTATAAGGAACTCATCACCGAGATGCCGCGCGAGAGCATCGATTACATGGACGTCAGCCCCAAACAGCTCGTCTCCGTCGCGACCGCGCTCATTCCCTTCCTTGAAAACGACGATACCAACCGCGCCCTCATGGGCTCCAACATGCAGCGTCAGGCGGTGCCGCTCCTCAAAACGGAGCCTGCCATCGTCGCAACGGGCATCGAGGAAGCCATCGCGCGCGATTCGGGCGTCACCGTCCGCGCCAAAGAGGCGGGCAT
>CALVLO010000089.1 GCA_944338265.1 uncultured Clostridia bacterium | reverse complement strand
TATCTCGATATTCACGCCCATTTCGCGGAAGAGGGGTACGACTTTCCGCGGACGTGGGAGGAGATCCGCGCCGCGGGCGTGGAAACCGTCGTTCTGGCGGGCGATACGCTCGCGCACAGCCTGTGGCACCGCGACTTCGCGGCGGCGCATGCGGGCGCGTATTTCACGGCGGGCGTGCATCCGTCCGAGGCGGCGGATTTTTCGGAGGATACCCTCTCTGCGCTTTCCGCGCTCGCGGAAGATGAAAAGTGTATCGCGGTAGGGGAGATCGGGTTGGACTATCACTATCCCGAGCCGATCAAGGAAGTGCAGCGCGAGGCGTTCGTGAAGCAGATTTTGCTCGCGGAGCGCGCGGGACTGCCGCTCGTCGTTCACTCGCGCGACTGCGCCGCCGATATGCTCGCCCTTCTCACCGAAATGCGCGCGCACCTCGGGCGTGGATTTCTGATGCACTGCTATTCGCACGGGGCGCAGATGCTGCCCGCGTTCGCCGCGCTCGGCGCATACTTCTCCTTCGGCGGCGTCGCCTGTTTCAGGAACGCGAAAAACGTATGGGAGAGCGTGCGCGCCTGCCCTGCGGAGCGCATTCTCTCCGAAACGGACAGCCCCTATCTTTCCCCCTTCCGCGGGGAGAAAAATACGCCCGCCAACATTCCCGTCATCGTGCGGCAGCTCGCGCAGCTTCGCGGGGAGCGGGAAGAAGAACTGCAAGAAATTATTATGGAGAATGCGAAACGTATTTTCGCAAAGATGAGATAAATTATGGATACATACACCTACGTTATCGGAAAGAACTGTTACGTCAATCTGACCAACCGCTGCACCAACCGCTGCACCTTCTGCGTGCGCAACGATAAGCAGACCTTCGAGGGCTACTCGCTGTGGCTGAAAGAGGGCGAGCCGAACGCGCAGCAGGTCATCGACGGCATCGGCGACCCGAAGAAGTACGACGAGATCGTATTCTGCGGCTACGGCGAACCCACCTATCGGCTGGACGTCATGCTCGCCGTGTGCGATTGGGTGCACGAGCGCGGCGGAAAGACGCGCCTGAACACCAACGGACACGGCAGCATCATCAATCAGCGCGACATTGCGCCCGAGCTTGCGGGCAGGCTGGACGGCATCAATATTTCGCTCAACGCCTCCGATTCGGCGCGCTATCAGAAGCTCTGCCGCCCCATCTATCCCGATATGGCGTTCGATTCCATGCTGTTTTTCGCCCGCGCGTGCAAGGCGCAGGGGCTGAACTGCTGGTTTTCCGTCGTGGACTGCATCGGCGAAGAGGAGATCGCGGCGTGCCGCGCCGTTGCGGAGCGCACGGGCATTCCGCTGCGCGTCCGTCCGACGATCGAATAAAAACCGGAGGGAGCCGCGCGTCGTCGGCTCCCTCTGTTTCTTTTGTCGGGAGGGCAGTTCCCTCATCTGCAATTTGTGCGTCGGCGCGCCGACCATGCGAGGAGAAATATGGAAGAAATCAAGACCATTCTGTTAAAACACGGGTTTTCCTTCAAAAAACAGTTCGGGCAGAACTTTTTAACGGACGCGAACCTGCTGGACGCCATCGTGCGGGACGGCGGCGTCGGCGCGGATACGACGGTTTTGGAGATCGGCGCGGGCGCGGGCGCGCTTACGCGCGCGCTCTCCAAGGCGGCGAAAAGGGTCGTCGCGCTCGAAATCGACAAAACGCTCCAACCCGTGCTCGCCGAAACGCTCGCGGGGTGCGAAAACACGGAAGTCATCTTCCGTGACTTTCTCAAAGCCGATCTTCCCGCGCTGGAAAGGGAACTCGGGGCGTACCGCGTCGTCGCGAACCTGCCCTATTACGTCACCACGCCCGTTTTAACGCGCTTCCTCGAAGAGGCGGAGCTGTGCGAGGGCGTCACCGTCATGGTGCAGGAGGAGGTCGCCGAGCGCTTTACCGCCCAAGCGGGCACGCCCGCATACGGCGCCGTCACCGCCGCCATCGCATTAAAGGGGGAGGCGGTCATCACGCGGCGGGTGCCGCGCACCATGTTCCTCCCTCGCCCCAATGTGGATAGTGCCGTCGTGCGCATCGATTTTGAAGAGGGGCGCATCCCCGTTGCAAGCGCGGCAGCCTACCGCGCCGCCGTGCGCTGCGCCTTTTTGAGCCGCCGCAAGACGCTGGAAAACAACCTCATGAGCGCCTTCCGCATTCCGCGCGAACGGGCAAAGGCGTTGCTTTCGGAGGCGGGCATTGCAGACATGGTGCGGGGAGAAACGCTCCCGCCCGAGGTTCTCGCCCGCCTTGCGGACGTTTTACACGCGGCGGGGATCGTATAAGAGTGTATAGGATGATCATCGCGCGGGGCGGACAACATGTCCGCCCCGCGCGATTACGCCTGTTAATCCGTATAGTTTGCTGTTGGGGAAAAGTTGTTTCTCTGTCTTGTGCCTCTTCAACGTATGGCGCAGCGCCGCACATGCCGCCGCCTGCGCGCGAACTCGTGGGAAACACGACTCCGAGCGGCTCGTCTTCTGCGCCACGCAAAAAGCCCGCCAAAAGCGGGCTTTTTGCGTGGCGCAGAAGACGAGATTCGAACTCGTGCTACCTGTAACGGTACTACTCCCTTAGCAGGGGAGCCCCTTGAGCCTCTTGGGTACTTCTGCATTTCGGCTCATCCAATCTATAATGCCATATCAATATACCATAAACGGCGCGGCTTGTCAAAGCATATTTTCTTGAAATGCAAAAAAATACAAAAAATTTCCCGCGCACATCTTGCGGGGGCGTACAAAGTATGCTAAAATAGAGAAAGAACGATATTGGGTGGAAAGGAGATTTTATGAACATTTGGCACGATATTGATGGAAAGCGCATCACGCCGAAGAGCTTCGAAGCGCTCATCGAGATCCCCAAGGGGAGCAAGACGAAGTACGAGCTGGATAAGGATACGGGGCTTTTGAAGATCGACCGCGTGCTGTATACGTCCACCGTCTATCCCTCCAACTACGGGTTTATCCCGCGCACTTATGCCGACGATGGCGACCCGCTGGACGTGCTCGTTCTCTGCAACGAGGCGATCTATCCGATGACGCTCGTCAACTGCTATCCCATCGGCGTCATCAAGATGGTCGATAGCGGCGCGCTGGACGAGAAGATCATCGCCATTCCCTTCAAAGATCCGACATACAACGGGTATTACGATATCCAGGAACTCCCCAAGCATATCTTTGAAGAGATGATGCACTTTTTTGAAGTGTACAAGACGCTCGAGCACAAGAAGACGACCGTCCGCGAGATCGCGCACCGCGAAGAGGCGGTGGAGATCATCCAAAAGTGCTTAAAGGCGTATGAAGAGAAGTTCGGAGGCAGGGTATGAAAACGCAGCCGGACGTCATAAAGGTACAGGAGCCGCAGGAAGGGCAGGGAACTGCGGTCAAGATCGTCTTTTTCGGTGATTCCATCACCGAGTCCTGCCGCAACCACATGGACGGGAACGACCTCGGCGTGGGCTACGTCAAGATCGCGGCGGGCAAGCTCCGCCTTCTGTATCCCGATACGAAGTTTTGTTTTCTCAACCGCGGCAACGGCGGGGAGCGCACCGCCGAGCTCTTGCAGCGCGTGGAGCGCGACGTCGTTGCGGAAAAGCCCGATCACGTCGTTTTAGAGGTGGGAATCAACGATGTCTGGTGCCGCTTCGCGCGCGGGGAGGAGGTCACGCCCGAGGCGTTTCGTTCGAATTACACGGCGCTGGTGGATGCGATCTCGGCGACGGGCGCAAAGCTCTATCTTTTGCAGCCCTTCGCGCTGAAGATGGGGGATAAGCAGCGCTTCCGCCCCTTCCTCAATACATTCAACGCGATCATCCGCGAGATCGCTGCAGAGCGCGCGCTCCCGCTCATTCCCGTGGACGAGGTGTTCATGGGCTTGACGCAGGATATCGACCCCGCGCAGTTTGCAACGGACGGCGTGCATCCCACGCACCGCGGGTGCCGCTATATCGCCGATATGCTCATCAAGGAGCTGAAAAAATGCCTGCAATGAGGCGGCTGCTCATTGTGGTGGATATGCAGCGCGACTTTGTAAACGGCGCGCTCGGCACCAAGGAGGCGCAAGAGATCGTGCCTGCCGTTCGCAGCTTAATTGCGGCGGCGGAGGAAGTCGTCTATACGCAGGATACGCACGGCGAAGACTACCTCGAAACGCACGAGGGCAGATGTCTTCCCGTACCCCATTGCATCCGCGGCACCGCGGGGTGGGAGATCTTGCCCGAGGTATACCGCAGCGGTGCGCGCATCTTCGAGAAGGGGACGTTCGGAAGCGTTCCCCTCGCGGAATATGCCGCCGCCTTCGATGAAATTTCGCTGTGCGGCGTGTGTACGGATATTTGCGTCGTCTCCAACGCGCTGCTCCTCCGCGCATTTGCGCCCGAGGCGAGCGTGCGGGTCTTCGCCGATGCTTGTGCGGGCACCTCGCGGGAGGCGCACGAAGCGGCGCTTTGCACGATGCAGAGCTGTCAGATAGAAATCATTTGAAAAGAGGGAAAACAATGGGTCTGTTCGATTCGATCAAAAAGGGAATTGCCGATCTGCTCGGAAAAGCCAAGGACGAAGCGGTCGAGACGGCGGTCGACGCCGCCAAGGACAAGGCGAACGACGCGATCGATAACGCCAAAGACGCCGTCCGCGAGCGCGCGGAGGCGCGCAAGGAGCAGAAAGAGGAGGCGGCAGCCGCCGAGCGTGCGGCGCACGAAGCGGCGCGAGTCTGTTCTCAGTGCGGAAGGCACGCCTCGCCCGCGGAAAAGTTCTGTTCGGAGTGCGGCGGGAAAATCGTCGAAAAATTCCGTGTATGTTCCAAGTGCGGCAGGCGCGCGGAAGAGGCGGAGAAGTTCTGCACCGAATGCGGCGGCGGGATCGCGGAGAAAATAGAAGAGATCAAATAAAGCTGCGGGGCGCTTGGCGCCCCGCCTGCTTGGAGAAGACAATGGAAAAGACGAATGCGATGCGCATTTTGGAGCGCATCGGCGCACCCTACGCGGTGCATATCTATGCGGGCGGGGCGCTCTCGGGAACGGAAGTGGCGGCGGCGCTCGGCGAGGATGCGGCGCGCGTCTATAAGACGCTCGTCACCGTCGGGTCGCCGCGCAAGTACTATGTGTTTGTTATCCCCGTCGGGGCGGAGCTCGATCTCAAAAAGGCGGCGAAGGCGGCGGGGGAGAAGTCGGTAGAGATGCTTCCGCAGAGGGACCTCTTCCCGCTTACGGGGTATGTCCACGGCGGCTGCTCGCCGCTCGGCATGAAGAAGGCGTTTCCGACCTTCGTCCACCGCAGTGCGGAGGGGCAGACCATCTTTTTCAGCGGCGGGAAGGTCGGTGTTCAGATCGAAGCGGCATACGCAGACCTTGCCAAGGCGGTCCGCTGCACGCTCTGCGATCTTGTGCGGGAATAAATGCGGGCACCATGTCCGCGTTGGCGGAATATTTTTGCAAAACGGCGGGAGCATGTCCGAGGCGGACATGCTCCCGTGCTGTTCTACTTGTAATGGGCATGGTGCGGCGCATCTCTCGTTTCGGCAAGGGTGAGGCGCTATAAAGTCTTCTTGTAATCCGTTCCCCAATCGAACATGGCATCGAGGATGGGCTTTAATGTTTTGCCGAGATCGGACAGGGAATAGACGACGCGCGGCGGGACTTTCGCAAATACTTCGCGTTCGATGAGCCCGTCGCTCTCCAATGCACGCAAATTATCCGTCAGCACCTTTTTACTGATGCCGGGGATGGTTTTCAGAAAGTCGGTGAACCGCTGCGCGCCGTTGTAGATGAGGTTGCGAAGGATGAGTAGCTTCCATTTGTTGCCGATGAGCTGTACGGTCGTCGCCACGGGGCATTCGGGCAGTTCTTCTTTTGTCAGCATAAGTCACGCTCCTTTTTTCCTTTTATTATAGCGGTGAATTATACTATTAAGTGCAAAAGAAAAAAAAAAAAAAAGGAGTTCATACAAATCTGTGGTAAAATAGAGTTGCAAAACCAAATTTACACCGAAGGAGATTTGTATGAA
>CALVLO010000088.1 GCA_944338265.1 uncultured Clostridia bacterium | reverse complement strand
ACTGCACATTCAGCTTTGTGGAGACGTATGCAAAACTGCGGTGGAACATGCCGGAGCTCATCCCGATCACGCGGGAAGAGAAAGATGCGCTCGCCGCAAGTTTTGCCGCCGTCGCCGCCCGCCTGCATCTGCCCTTGCAGACGTGTACGACGCGGGATACCTTCCCGCAATACGGCATTGCGGCAAAGGGATGCGTGACGCTCGATCTGCTCGCACGCGCCAACGGGTGCGCGTTCCGCGATGTCAAGCACAACGGGCTGCGGCGCGGCTGTCTGTGCATCGAGAGCCGCGATATCGGCTGGTACGATACCTGCCCAAACTTCTGTAAATATTGCTATGCCAATAAGTCTACCCAGGCGGTGCGCGAAAACATGCGCCTGCACGATCCGAACTACCCTCTTCTCATCGGGCACTTGCAGGAGGACGACGTCCTCATCCAAGGCAAGCAGACGAGCTATCTTAAAAACGACGGCAGGCAGATCTCCCTCTTCGAGCTGTGATCGCCGCCGTTACAGCGTAAATTTTGCGATGAAAAATCCCTCGAACGCCTTGGTCGGACAGACGCAGACGGTGCCCTCCCGCGAAGGAAGGCGGGGAACGGAGGCAGGGAGCTCTACGGGCAGAAGGCGCAGCCCGAGGCGGAGCGCTTCCTCCACCGCCCCCTCGTTTTCCTCGGGAAGCAGCGAACAGGTAGAATAGACGAGCGTGCCGCCCCGCTTTAAGAGGCAGCGCGCTTTTTTTATAAGCTTTCTTTGCAGGGCGGTGCAGCGCGCAAGATATGCCGCAGAAAAGCGCGCCTCGCTTCCCGCATGCAGGGTGCCCGTTCCCGTACAGGGCGCATCCAACAAGATCTTATCGAATTTGAGCGCATCGTCGAGCGCGAGCGCGTCCGTTTTGCGCGCATTGACGCGCGCAGCCCCCTGCCGCGCAAGATTAAATTGTAGCCGAGAAAAGCGCACGGCATCCCGTTCGCAGGCGGTGATGAGCGCCTTCCCGCCCGAGAGCGCCAAGAGTTGGGTCGTCTTTCCGCCGGGCGCAGCCGTCATATCGAGGAGATTTTCCCCTTCCGCCGGCGCAAGCACGAGGGGCGGCAGCATGGAGGAAAAGCTCTGCAAATACACCTCGCCCCGCTCGTACATGGCGAGGGCGCGCACGGCGTCCTCGCGTGCATCGGAGAGCAAAAAGGCATCGGGATACCACTCCGCCCGCACCGCCTCGATCCCCGCCGCGGCGAGCGCGGCAGCGACCTCTTCCGCCGATGTTTTGAGCGTATTGACGCGCAGCGTGACGGCGCGTTCGCCGCAGAGCCCCCTTTCGACCACGGAAAAAAGCGCCCCGAAGGACGCTTTCAGCCTTGTCTGCAATTCTTGGGGAAGTGCACTCATACGATGGAGGCGATCCATTCCTTGATGTCGCCGTCCTCCGTGAGCTGTACGCCCTCCTCAAAACGGACGCTCAAAACAGGCGAAACTGCCGCACCGCGGAGCGCCTTCCTGAAATCGCTCGGCGTATGCCCGAGCTCGCCGCCGTTCGTGGTGAACGGGTAGACCTTTTTCCCCTTCCACTTGACGGTGGACATAAACTTTTTGACGGCGGGCGCATAGGTGCTCCACCAAACGGGCGTACCGATGACGATGCTCTCGTAGGCATTTGCATCGATGGGCAGCGGCGCAAGCTGCGGCATGTAACCGCTCTTGACCTCCTTCTCGCCCAAGCCGAGCAAGACGTCGTAATCATCGGGATAGGTCTTGACGGTGCGGATCTCCAAAAGATCGGCACGCAGCGTCCGCGCGATGCGCTTTGCGACCGCGCGCGTATTTCCGCTCAGAGAATAGTATACGACAAGTTTTTTCATGATACGCTCCCGCCGCACCTGCGGCAAAAAGTAACGTTCTCCCTCCGTTACATTATAAGTATATCATGAAACTTGCGGTTTGTAAATCATAAAATGAAAAAATGCCGATATTTGCGGCATTTTTTTACAATCTTTCCAAAATTTTTTAATAGAAGGTGGCAAGTTCCTGCTCGGGCGGGGGGGCATACTCCACAGAGCGCGCTTTGAGGACGGGTCCCCTCTGCCCGTAGATCTTATGATAGCCGACGGCGATCTCCGCCGTTACCACGACCCAATCGCGCATTTGGAGCGGAAGGCGGGAATTGTGCAAACAGACGAGCCCGCTGTAAGCGATATCTGCCTCGCAGCACGTCATGATATGCCGCCCGACGACGATGGTGCCCTTGGGCATCTTTTTATCGACGGCGACGAGCCCCTTGAAGCGGACGACTTTCCCATCGTATTTTTCCGTCTCCTCCACGAGATCGCGGTAGAAAAAGGCGTAGTCTTTATCTGCAATTTCGATGATCTCCGCGTTGAGATCGTAAGGGAGCGGATCTTGAATCTCGTCGTATTCCGCCTTGCCGCCGAGATATTCGTAGACGATGCCGGGGCGGCGGGTCATACCGCGGACGATCTTGTGAAACTCCTCCTTAGAGTATTCGCCGCGAAAACGGTTAAAGACGACCATATCGGCATACTGCACCTTGTCGAAGACGAGCTGGCGCATATTTTTGTTGTATTGGAGGAAGGTCGTCGCGTCGAAAAAGGTCATCACCTGCGCGATCGCCCAAGTTTCCGGCATGGCGTCGAAAAACTTTTGCAGTTCAAGCATGCCGTTGTATTCCACAACGACGCGCTCCGCCCCGTGCTTTTGCGCGAGATAGGAAAGCGTCTGCGCATTCAGATCCTCTTCTTCGAGCGTCTCAACGGCATAGTCCCGCACGGCAAAGCGGGAGGGATCGTACTCCTCCTCCCCCTCCTCCGTTACGAGCAGCAGCGTGCGCTCGCCCGAATCAAAGCGCTCGTCTTCAAAGGTCTCTTGGATAAATTTTGTCTTGCCCGCCTCGAGAAAACCGAGGAAGAGATAGACGGGCACCTCCTGCGTCTGCTGCATGGCTCAGCCCAAAAAGAGCGCTTTGAGCGCTTCCTCATCCAAATTGCAGCCGATAACGCACAGCCTGCCCGTCACGATCGCGGGACCCGTGCGCACGTCCGCTTCGTCGGGCACATAGTCGAAGTGATACCAGCAGCTGCCGCCATTCACAATGCCCTTTGCCCGCAGCACCTGCCCGTACTTGCCCGTTGCGAGGCTTGCGAGCATCGCTTGCAGCGCGTTTTCCGAAAAGACTTTGCTCGTCTCCGTGCCCCAACTCGTAAATACCTCGTCCGCATGATGATGCCCGTGGTGGCAATGCTCATGCTCTTCCCCATGATGGCAGTGGTCGTGCCCTTCATGCTCATGCTCGTGTTCATGATGGCAATGCCCGTGCTCATCGTGATGATGGCAGTGGTCGTGCCCTTCGTGATGGCAATGTTCATGTGCCTCATGCGCCTCTGCGGCGAGCTTTTCCATCTCGGCGGCGAGGCTATCCTTCTTTTCGATGGCGGCGAGAATATCCGCCCCCTTGAGTTCCTCCCAATTGGTAGTGACGATGGTCACGTCCGTATGCCCGCGTAAAAGTTCCACGGCTTCGGCGACCTTCTTCTCGTCGCCCGTATGCGAGAGCACGATGCAGCTCGCGTTCTCCACCTGATCGAGGAAAAATTCACCGAAGTTTTTCAGATACATTTTGCACTTTTTGGCATCGACGACGGTGCAGAAGGCGTTGAGCGATGCCCCCTCCACGCCCGCATGCTGCACGGCGCGGATGACATCGGAGAGCTTGCCGACGCCTGAAGGCTCGATGACAATGCGGTCGGGCGCATATGTTGCGGCGACCTCTTTGAGCGCCTTTGCAAAATCGCCCACGAGCGTGCAGCAGATGCAGCCCGAGTTCATCTCGGTGATCCGGATGCCCGCATCCTGCAAAAAGCCGCCGTCTACGCCGATCTCACCAAATTCGTTTTCGATGAGCACGACCTTTTCGCCCTTATACACTTCCTGAATGAGTTTTTTGATGAGCGTCGTCTTGCCCGCGCCCAAAAACCCCGAAAAAATATCCACTTTGATCATGCGATCACCTCACATTGTTTCCTCAATATATACCCGAAAACGCATACCCTCAAACATGGAAAAAGGGCTTAAAACGCCCAATTTCCGTCTTTGAAGATGGCAACGCGCTCGCCCTTCTCCGTCACGCCCGTGATCTCCATATCCTTGCAGCCGATCATAAAATCGACGTGGATCATACTATCGTTGATGCCCTTGGCGTGGATCTCCTCCTGCGTCATGCCCTCAAAGCCCTTGAGAAGGTTGGTAAATCCCCTGCCGAGCGCCAGATGGCAGCTCGCGTTCTCATCGAAGAGGGTGTTGTAAAAGAGGATCCCCGCATTGTTGATGGGCGAATCTTCGGCAATGAGCGCACACTCGCCGAGCATGCAGGCGCCCTCGTCCATGCCGATCATCTTTTCCAAAAGATGCTGGTTTTTCTTCGCCTTCACCTCGACGACCTTCCCGCTCGCAAAGCGCAGCGAAAAATCCTCGATGAGTTCGCCCTGGTAGGAGAGCGGCTTGGTGGCATACACGATGCCCTCCGCCTCCCCTGCCTTGGGCGAGGTGAAGATCTCCTCCGAAGGGATATTGGGGTTGAAGTAGCGCCCGGAGAGCGTGTTTTCTCCACCGCCCGCAAAGATGCCCTCGGGAATGAGCCCGACCTTGAGATCGGTGCCGTTCTTCGCCTTGTATTCGAGCGAGACGAGCCCCAGGCGGTTGAGATGATCGCACCTTCCGCCGATCTCATCGTTATGGCGTGCCCACTCGCGGATGGGATCCGCTCCGTCGGCACGGGAAGCCTTTAAGATGGCGTCCCAAAGCGCCTCCACCGCGCGGTTGACCTGCAGCCCAGGGAATACCTTCTTCGCCCATGCCTTGCCGGGCACGGCGGCGATGCACCACTGGTACTTATTTTCCATGGCGTCCTGATAGGGCTTTAAGATCTTCATCCTGCCGATGCGCGCCTTGGTGAATTTCTCCTGATCGATGCCCGCAAGCCCATCGGGATCTTCCGAGATGATGTGCAGCATGGCGGGGAGCTCTTTGAGATATGCCTCGCGGCGGGCAACCGTCCATGCAGGGACTTCGGAAAGCGTTTCGAGCTTCTCGTATTTATACTGAAGCTTCGCAATAGATTGGTGCCCCCAATCCACCGTGACTTTGCCCGCCCCCGCGCGGTACAGCTCTTCGACGACCCACTCCACAAACTCGGGCTGATCGAGCCCCGCATCCACGACGACCCACTGCCCCTTTTTCACATTGACGCCCACTTTCGCGAGCAGCTTTGCATAGCGCTTTAATTGCAGCTTATTCATATGTTCCTCCTGCATTTGCTTATCGCGGCAATTATACCGCAGATGCGGCATTGCTGTCAAGTCCCACAGCATGCGCGGGGGATATTTTATATCCCCCGCGCATGCTCGTACTATAATAAGGTAATGTTATGTCAGATATAATACTATGCTATTTGCCTCTAAACTGCGTTTGACGTCGATCACGCGCTGGTTGGAGGAGCCGCGGAATTTGAGGCGGATATCTTTGAGTTCCTCCACAAAGCGCCCGTCTACCAAAACATTGAGCAGCGAAATGAGCTCCCGCGTCACTTCGCAATTCGCCTGCGGCTCTGCGATCTCCCCTCCTTGGAAGGTATAGCCCGTGTAGCACCAAATATTTTTCCGCGGAAGGCGTGCGCGCACTTTTTTGACGAAGGGAAGCAGCGCGCGCTGGTTTTCCGGCTCCATCGGATCGCCGCCGAGCAGGGTGAGCCCCGCAATATGATCGGGCGCAAGCGCTGCAAGCAGCTCCTCCTCTACCGCCTCGGTAAAGGGCTTTCCGTAGGCAAAATCCCACGCGATCTTATTGAAGCAATTCTTACAATGCCTTCTGCAACCGGAAACGAAGAGGGAGACGCGCACCCCCTCTCCGTTGGCAATATCCGTCTTTTTGATCTCTGCGTAATTCATCAAAGGTGCAGGACCCTGTCCTTGATCTCCTGCGTCCTGCCCTGATTCCAGAACTGCGTCCCGATATAGCCGCAGGTGCGGCGGGCAACGTTCATCTTCGTCTGATCGCGGTTATGGCAGTGCGGGCACTCCCAAACGAG
>CALVLO010000087.1 GCA_944338265.1 uncultured Clostridia bacterium | reverse complement strand
ACCGGACGACGATGGATACGCTGCACGATCTCGGCTTTTCCGCCCCCTATTTGCTTGTGATGAACAAGTGCGACCGTGCCCGTCCTTCTGCGGGGCTGCCGCGGGAGGCTGTGTGCATCTCGGCAAAGACGGGCGCGGGGTTGGAAGTGCTCAAAGGGCGCATCTTCGAGGCACTTCGTGCGCGGTTTGTCCGTGCAGAGCTGTTCATCCCCTATGCGCGCATGGCGGAATATGGCGCGGTGCGTGCGCTGCTCGCCGAGCGGGAAGTGGCATATGCGGATGACGGGATGCGTGTCTTGGCGGTCATCCCCGCGGAACATGCAGAAAAACTCAGACCTTTTTTGAAGGGCGAAAAATAAAGGACGGGGGCTCCGTCCTTATTATTTGCGCTGTTCCCGCTCGTATTCTTCGGGATCCATGTACACTTTATCGATCTTGATCGCGGCGTATTCTTGAATATCCAGGCACTTGCCGCAGTTATCGCAGATCTTATTCGGGTCGAGGTCGCACACCTCGCATTCCATGCAGCCGTCGCACTCTTTTTCTTCATCGAGAACGCACATCTTCTTTTCCATAGTTACAGTATAATCCCCCATCGCAAAAATAGCAAGAAGTTTTTGCAACTTTTTCTGAATTTTTTAGAACAAATGTTTGCAAAATGCAAAAAAGTGTGCTATAATGGGCATAAGGAGAATGCTTATGCTCAATCAACGGAAGTTAGACGAGGTCCTCGCCTTCATCAACCGCTATACGGACGAAAACGGCTTTCCGCCCACCGTGCGCGATATGTGCCGCGAACTCGGCATCAAGTCGACCGCGACGGCTTACGACTATATCAACCGCCTCAAGGCGCAGGGTCATCTTGAGAAAGCGGAAGGCAAAAAGCGCGCCGTCTCCCTTAAGAGTACGGGCGGCACGGTGCGCGTGCCGCTGATTGGTACCGTCACCGCCGGTACCCCCATCCTCGCTTCCGAAAATTACGAGGGCTATTACGTCCTTCCCTCGGCGGAATTTTCGGGCGACGGGCTCTTTCTGCTCACCGTCCGCGGCGACAGTATGATCAACGCGGGCATTTTCAACGGGGATAAACTTGTGGTGCGCAAGCAGGAGACGGCAAACAACGGCGACATTGTCGTCGCCATGTTCGATGACGGCATCTCGGAGGGCGCTACGGTAAAGCGCTTCTTCCGCCGCGACGGGAAGATCATCCTCCATCCGGAAAACGATGCGCTCGAGGACTATGTGCTCGACGAGGCGACCATCCTCGGCAAAGTTGTGGGGCTCATCCGCTCGGAGATCAATTAAAATGCTGCAAAAAAAGCGCTGCCGCGGGCAGCGCTTTTTTAATGTGGATCATAAGTTTTTCAGATAAAAAACCTCGTCGGGTGTGAGTTTTCGCACCTTGCCGCGGTCTAAGCCCGTGAGCGTGAGGTCGCCGATGCGGATGCGCTTCAAAAAATCGACATTCTTGCCCACCGCCTCGAACATGCGCCGTATCTCGCGGTTTTTCCCTTCGGTGAGCACGACGTGGAGCTTCGTATACTTCTTGTTGGTCTCCACCACCGTCACCTTGCACTTTTTGGTAACGACGCCGCGCTCGATCTCCACACCCGCCCTCAGGCGGTTGAGCTGCACGTCCGAGATCGTCCCTTCGATGCGCACGAGATAGGTCTTTTGGATCTCGCTCTGCGGCGCCGTGAGCCTGTATGCAAGTTCGCCGTCGCTCGTCAGGATCAGAAGCCCTTCCGTATCGTAATCGAGCCTGCCGACGGGGAACACCCGCCCCGCCCCTGCGGGCAGGAGGTCCATCACCGTCTTGCGGCCCTTGTCGTCCGAGACGGTACAGACGCAGCCCTTGGGCTTGTTGAGGAGGTAGTATTCGTATTTGACCTTGTGCGAGAGCGTCTTGCCGTCGAGCATGACGGTATCTGCGGGTGAGACGTCGTCCCCCGCTTTTGCGGGCTTGCCGTTGATGGTCACCCTCCCCTCCGCAACGATCTCGTCGCAGGCGCGGCGGGAGGCGACGCCCTGCTCTGCCAAAAATTTATTGATGCGCATATTGCCCTTTCCGAAGTTTGTATTACCGCTCCATCATATACAAATTCTGTGAAAAAAGCAAGCGATTTTCAAGCGTGATCTTCATTTCCCCGGCGACTGCGCCCGCTTGCGCATTCGGATCGCGGAGGAAGATCTCCTTTTTGATGAGCGAGCGTTCCTGCTCCGTCAGCGGATAGCAAAAACCGTAGCGGACGGTACAGCCTTCCGCCGCCTCTCCCGCGTGGCAGAGCTGCGTCATCGAATAGGCAGCGAATGCCGCATCCAAGATCTCTGCAGACCGCTCGTACATCATCGGCGAATTGAGCACGACGGAGACGAGCGTCATCCCGTCCCGCTCTGCGCCCGTCACGAGGCAGCGCCCCGCTTCGGCGGTAAATCCCGTCTTGATGCCCGCCGCACCCTCGTAATCCGAGAGCATCCTGTTCTTATTCGCCCAAGCCCGCGGCGCGTAGTATTTGGTCGAGACGATGGTGCGGAAGGTCTCGTTTTGCATTGCATGCGCAGCGATGAGTGCAAGGTCGCGCGCTGTGGTGCGGTGTCGCTTATCCGGTAAGCCATGCGGATTGGCAAATTTGCTGTCCGTTGCGCCGTAAAAAGCGGCGCGGCGCGTCATTTCGCGCGCAAAATCTTCAATACTTCCGCTGTGATGCAGGGCGAGCGCGGCAGCAGCATCATTGCCCGAGCGCAGCATGAGCCCGTACAGGAGCTCCTCCACCGTATAGACCTCGCCCGCCTTTGCGTAGATGCTCGAGCCCTCTACCCCCGCAGCTTCTTCGGGGATGACGACCTTCTCCAAAAGATCGCAGTCTTCAATGAGGATGATCGCGGTGAGGATCTTGGTCGTGCTCGCCACGGGGAGCGGCGTCTCCGCGTGCAGCGTATGCAGGATGCGGCGGGAGGAGACCTCTGCCACGCATTCGGCGAGGGAAGGCTGCGCTGCGTGCGCCTGCCTTGCCGTTCCGCACGGGAGCAGCGCCGCCGCGAGTGCCGCTGCGGCGGACGCGCATCGCAAAAACTTATTCATCGCCGCGTTTTACGAGCCTCCCCAACAGCTCGCCCGCCTTTTCGACGAGCCCGTCCAAGGGATCGTCCGTAACGCGGACAAGGCGGCATTCCTTTCCGTCGTCGATGAGAAAGCCCGCGGGCTTGACGTTGACGACCGTCCCTGCGCCGCCCGCAAACGGCAGACAGTCGCCGCCCTCGATCTTTTTGACGTCGCCGTACTCTCCGCCGCCCGAGAGATAGCCCATCGTCACCTTGGTGAACGGGATGACCTGCGCGCCGCTCGCCGTGACGACGGGCTTTCCGATGACGGTGTTCACATCTACGAGTCCCGTAAGTTTTTCTGCAGTCTTTTCCATGATACCGTCGAGTTTTTGTTTTTCGTCCATTCGATGATTCCCTCCAATAGTTTTTTGGTGAGCGCGGTGAGAAGCACCAGCCCGTTGAGGATGAGCGCCGCCCGCACCGTGATCTTCAAACAGGGCGCCTCGTGCAGCAGTAAGGAGCTTTTGAGCGATAAAAATCCGTGCCGCTCCTGCAAGACGGAGCCCGCCGCGCAGGCGGCAAGGCGCATGGAAGCCGCAAGCGCAATGCCGCGCGGGGCATCGGCGCCGCCCGTCTCTACCGTCTGGTGGTACCGCCAAAGCTGAAAGCCCTTGGTCACCTCAAATTGTTTGCGGGCGGAAGTCAGGTCGGAAAAGGGCAAAAAAACCGCCTTCTTTTTTGTGAAATGGAAGACGAACCCCTCTTTGCGGATCTGCGCATACCCGCCGAAGAGCTTGATCTTATGAAAGAGCGAGACGCAAAACCACGCGCGGTTCTCAAAAATATCCGCATACAGGTCGACGAACAAAAATACGGGGAAGATGAGCCCCGCCGCGCCCGCAAAGATCAGGGGTACAAAAAATCCGCCCATGAACGTAATATGGGCGGATACGCAAAAATTATGTAATTTAACCGATCTTGACGATGTCGGAGGCGTCGATGCCTTTGAGGAAGTCGGGAATATCGTAGCCGCTCCCTTCGGCGGGCTCCTGTGCGCCCTCCTGCGCCTCCGCTTGCGGGGGCGCATCGCCCTCTTCGGGCGGAAGTTCGTCGCGCGCGTAGAGGTAGGTGTCGCGGTCTTCATCGGAGTGGCTGATCGCCGCCATGAGCGCATCGTAATCGGGCAGCTCTTCCAAAGAGCTGAGCTTGAAGCGCTTCAAAAACTCGTCGGTCGTGGCAAAGAGCACGGGTCTTCCCACCGCATCTTTGCGCCCGCAGGGGTAGATGAGCTTGAGCTCCAAGAGCGCATTGACGGCATAATCACTGTTGAGCCCGCGCAGCTGTTCGATCTCCGTGCGCGTGATGGGCTGCTTGTAGGCGATGATCGCAACCGTCTCCAAAATGGTTCGCGTGAGCTCTTTTTCGCGGATGGGATTGAGCACCGCCGAGATCCCCTCTTTATACTTCGGATTGGAGGCAAGCTGTGCCTTTTTGTTAAATTCGAGCAGCTGGATGCCGCCGTCTTCGCCGTACTTTTCTTTGAGCGCTTTGAGGGCTTTTCGCACCTCGCCCTCTGTCACGTTGAGTTTGTCTGCAATATCTGCAACGGGAACGCCGTTGCCTGCGGCGAATAAGATCGCCTCAATCGTATTCGTCAATAGTTCCAAGATCTGCCTCCCTGTCTCTGTCCGGATTGAGCGAAATGGTGATCTCGCCGAATGCCTCTTCCTGCCTTACGCGCAAAAACTGATATTTGAGAAGTTCCAAGATCGCCTGAAAGGTCGTAACGATCTCCGGCTTCGTATAGTCGTGCGTAAAGAGCTGTTCAAATTTGACTTCTTGTGTTTCCTCCAAGCGCGCGAGCACAAAGTCGATCTTCTGCTCGACGGTGAAGCTGTCGCGCGGGATCTCGCGCACTTCCTCCTCTTTGAGCGCATCCTGGCGCTTGAGGAGCAGGCGGGAGTAAGCGGCGATCAGCCCGTCCAAGGTGAGGCGCTCCATCGTGAACACCGTGCGCGTCTCGCCCACATCCTTATCGGGATCTTTGAAGTAGTAGCCGATCGTCTCCAACTCTTTGAGCTTTTTCGTCTCTTCCTTGATGAGGCGGTACTCTTCGAGGGCGCGGATGAGCTCCGCCTTGTCCTCTTCGACTTCCGCATCGATCTCGGGATCTTCCTGAAGGTTGGGCACGAGCGCCTGCGCCTTGATCTTGATGATGGTCGCGGCGATGTTCAGATACTCGCTCACCTTATCGACGTCGAGATACGGTAGCCCCTTCATATAGTCGAGGAACTGTTCGGTGACCTGCGAGACGAAAATATCCTTGATCTCAATCTCTTCGCGGTTGATGAGATAAAGCAAAAGGTCGAGCGGACCTTCGAAATCGGCAAGAACCGTCGTATAGTCGACGTTGGAATCAAATTTTTCGCGGATGGATTGAATTTTTTCCTGATCTACCACGGGATCAACCCCCAAAGTGCTGTGATCGGCCAACCGAGGCATGCGGTCGCGAACGTCATGAACCAGCCTAAAATATCAAAGTTTGCCATCTCCAAAACGCCGAAGCGCACAAAGAGATCGCACAAAAAGCTCTCTGCGATGAGCGCGAGCAGGATGATCTGCCCGTATTGCCGCACAAAGCGGTATGCGCGCCCCCTTCTTCTGTCGAGTGCATCCCACACGCGGAACCCGTCGAGCGGGTAGAGCGGAAGCAGGTTGAAGACAAAGAAGGAAAGGCTGTATGCAAAGAGTGCGTAAGTGAAAACCTGCAAAAATTGTTTCAAAAACACGACCGCGGGCAGGTAGCTCGTTACGGTGCAATAGAGCGGATAGACGCAAAATGCCGTAAGATAGTTGATCGCCACCCCCGCGCACGCGGTGAGCGCAAGCCCCAAACGATAGCGGCGGAAATTTTCCGGGTTGATCGCCACGGGCTTTGCCCAACCAAACCCGACAAACGTAAAGCACGCGAGCCCGACGGGGTCAAAGTGCCGCATGGGATCGAGCGAGAGCCGTCCGCTCCACTTGGGCGTCGGGTCGCCGCAGCGATAGGCAACGTAGGCATGTGCGAACTCATGCAGTGTGAGGACGATCACGACGGCGCAAAAAGACGCAAGCAGTTGGATCAGATAACTCAGCATTTCTACTATTATAT
>CALVLO010000086.1 GCA_944338265.1 uncultured Clostridia bacterium | reverse complement strand
CAGTCGGTACAACGAATTTGCTGTTTATTTACCTATTTTTAATAAATCCCCAAGGATATTTACCTTGTGCTAAACTGAATGTGTCGTTTTCTTGATTCTTCATCAAAACGTCCTCCTGTGTGCTTTCCTTGTGTACGGTTGCGAGCCTTTCATTCAGTTTAGCACACCGGAGCTTTTTTGTACACTAACGCTTGCTGCTGCTAAAGCCTTTTTCTCTCCCCCTGCCACCACCGGCATAGCCGGTGGATTTCCTTTTAGATAAAAAAATCCCGCAAGGTCATTGCGGGATTTTTGCATTAATGATCGTCCTTTTTATTGACGTTCTTGGGTCTGCCTTTGAGCTTTTCGATGTCGACTTCCTTCACCTTCTTATCCGAAGGCTTGACCACGAACAGCACGACGATGACGATGGCAAGCACGGCGGAGATGGAGAAGAGCACCACCGAGGTGACGTTATTTTTCAGCCACTGCGACTGCCCGGGGATGGTATCGACGGGGTTGCGCACCTCAATTGCCATGTACTCCGTCGCGGTCGTACCGGGGCGGTTGGGATCGGTAACGACGAGCTGCACAAAGTAGATGCCCGATTTTTGCGGGACAAAGGAGAGCTCGGAATCGGGATCCCAATGGTAGGCGTTATCGGTATCGTCCCAATTCTCGTCATCTTCGGTGATCTCGTCGTTATACTCGTTGATCTTGGTGAGCGCGCCCTTGTAGGTGCCGTTCTCGGGATCGGCATACGCCTTGGCGTTCTCTACGCAATCATCGTAGGAGGGCATCTTCTGCCCCTCGGCAAGGCGCGCCTGATCGAAATAGTAGAGCGTATAATCCTTGATATAGCCGCTGAGCGCGATGACCTCGAAGTCCTCGACGGAATAGGTGCTGTCGCGGTAGCCGTGATCTTGCGAGCCCGGCTCCTCGATGCTCGCGCCCGTATAGGCGATCTCCACGGTAAACTCGGGAATGCCCTCGATATCCCACACGTTGGAGGAGGTGACATCGACGAGCTCGCCGTCTTCATCGTAATACTTCATGGCATTGGAGGAGGCATCCGTCGCCAAAATGCGGATGCGGTAGGTGCCCTCCTCATCCACTTCGATGCGAAGTTCGTTATAGGAAAGCCCGCTCTCCGTTTTGGCACTCTCGCCCTCGCCCTGCGTCTCCTGATAGTAGCAGATGGTAAATTGCAGGTTGCGGTAGTCTGCGCGGTCGCTGTAAATGAGCTCGCGCAGCGAAGGGAAGTAGAGGTACGCCCCCGTGCCCGCGCTCGTGTTTTCCGCAATCGCGTCAAGCGCGTCCTGATACGCTTGTTTCGCCGTACCGTAGGTATTTGCGCCGCCTTCATCGGTAACGTTGCCGTTCTCCGTACCCGCCGCCGTGTCGCCCTCCGTCGCGGTCAGCCCCGTGTAGGCGGGACCCTCTTCGTTGCGGTCGACGAGGATAAAGTCATAATCGTTTTCCGTGAGGATGGCTTCGTCGCTCGCCACATACCAGGTGAGGTACACCCGCTCTGCGCGGCGCTCATCGTTTTCGCGGCTTCTGCCGTCGTTGAGATCGAAATAGATGCTCACATACTCCTTCTCGTTCTCGGTGACGGGCATGAAGTAGGTGGAGGTGGTGAGCGTCTCGTAGTCGCTCTTTTCATCCGAATTGCTGTCTTCGGGGTCGGACGGGGCGAGATATTTGCCGTTTTCGTCCTGCTTTGCCATATAGTAGTAGCGCGAAACGCTCACGGAGTCGTCGCAGACGTCGATCGCCTCGTAAGCAAGCCCGAAGCGCTTGCCGAGCGTAAAGCCGTACACGCCCTCGTTGAGCACGAGTACGGGCGCGGTATCATCCTTCACCTTGCCCTCTTCGAGTTCGAACGACTGCCCGTTGAGCTCTTTCATGAGCACGGTCTGCGCCTCTGCGCCCTCGGGGAGTTCCGCCTTGAAGGAGATGGGCGTATTGGGCGTGGTCGCCGCCGAAGAGCGGTATTCGAGATAGTTGCCGCCGATGTTGGTGAATTTGCTTTCAAGCACCTGCGTATCGCCCGCGGTGAGTACGATCTTATAATCTCCCGCCGCGGCATCCGCATCCGAAGCTTCCGCAAAGGTGAGCGTAAAATCTTTTGTAACGGCATCCGCCGCCACCGTGTCCGAGTCAAGCTCGGTACTATCGTTTTCCAGCTCCTGCTGCGCGGCGTTCTTTACGCGGACGGTGAGCGAGCCGTCTTCGTTTTTGGAAAAGATGAGGGTGTTGACCGACTGCGCATCCTTGGAGATATTTTCCTCATCGCTCTGGAACTCGATGGAAAGCACCTCGAAATTGACCGCGGGGAAGCTGAACCGCATCCCGAAGTAGACTGCTTTGCCGGGGTTTGCGACCGCGGCGGAAGTATTTGCGCTATCCGCCTCGAACCATTTGAGCGCAAGATCGCGGCGGTATTGAACGGTGCCCTCATCGGAGAGCGAAAACTCGATATAAGCAGGCGTGCCCTCGGATGCGCCGACTTCGCCGCCGACGCCCGCGGCAAACACCGCAGAGGGCTCGTAATCGACCTCCGTGACCGCCTTTGCGCTGCGGCGCGGCAGAACGGAAAACACCGCCAGCGCGAGCGTTAAAAGGAGCGCGGCGAAGAGCGATGCGATGGTGAGATAACGTGCTTTGACTTTGTTCATGAATAAAACCCCGCACCCGCGGAAAGCCCGCGGGCTGTTTTTCATCCGAAACGGAATAATCTAATCCATTTTACACAAAATTTCCCCGCCCGTCAAGCGCTAACGCCCTCGGCGGAAAGGAAAAATGCAATTTTCGCGCAATTTACACGGGACGGACGAACTTCTCCGCCCCGAACAGCTTCCACGGGCTCTCCTCCGCGGGCGGTTCCGCCACAAAGCGCATGCGCTCTTTGGTGACGGGATGGGTGAAGGCGAGCGAATACGCCCAGAGCGCGAGCTTGCCCTTCTGCGCGTATTCCCCGCCGTAGCGCATATCGCCGTAGACGGGATGCGCTATGCCTGCGAACTGCACGCGGATCTGATGGCTCCTGCCCGTGTGCAGCTTGATCTCCGTGAGGGCGAGCGCGCCCTTCTTTTCGAGCACGCGGTAGTCGAGCGCGGCATACTTCGCGCCGTCCGTGCCCTCGGTGGAGAGATACACCATGTTATTGACGGTGTTCTTTTTCAGCCATCCCACGAGCTTGCCGCTCTCGGGATTGGGCGCGCCGTTCAAAACGGCGAGATAGCGCTTTTCGAAGTCGCCAGAGCGCATCTGTTCGGAGAGCCTGCCCGCCGCCTTGCTCGTCTTGGCGAACACCATCACGCCGCCCGTGGGGCGGTCGAGCCTGTGCACGAGCCCGAGATAGACGTTGCCCTGCTTTTCGTAGGTGCGCCGCAGATATTCCTTTAACAGATCGAGCAAGTTTTCATCCCCGCTCTCATCGGGGCAGGAGGCAAGGTTTTGCTCCTTCAAAACGACGAGGAGATGATTGTCCTCAAACAAAATATTGGGTTCGTAAACTTCATTCATGGATGTAAATTCCTCCCGCGCCGCAGGGAAGCGGAATGTTTTCCTCTGTGGGAAGCCCCACCTCGTATGCCTCGATGCGCCCCTTGCGCCCCGCAAGGCAGAGCGTTAAGATATTGCTCAGCACCGCGGGCTGCAAGCCCGTTGTGTAACTGTTGATGAGAAAGAAGAGCGGATCGTCCGTTAAGAGCTCCGTGCATAGTTTTACGAATGGATAGAGCTCCGCCTCGATCTTCCACATTTCCCCGTTGGGTCCCCTTCCATAGGAGGGCGGGTCCATGACGACCGCATCGTATGTATTGCCCCGCCGCAGCTCGCGCTGCACGAATTTTTTGCAGTCGTCGATGATATAGCGGATGCCGCTCTGAATGCCCGAAAGCCGCGCATTCTCGCCCGCACGCTCCACCATGCCCTTGGCGGCATCGACGTGCGTGACCTCCGCCCCCGCCTTGGCGAGCGCGACGGACGCGCCGCCCGTATAGGCAAAGAGGTTCAAAACTTTCACCTTCCGCCCCGCGGCGACCGCCCGCCTTACGAGCGCGCCCGTCGTCTCCCAATTGACGGCTTGCTCGGGGAAGAGCCCCGTATGCTTGAAGCCCATGGGCATCACCTTGAAGGTGAGCTGCTTGTACCCGATATTCCAGCTCTGCGGGAGTTGTTTTTTGTACTCCCACGCGCCGCCGCCCTTTTCGCTGCGGCGGTAGACGGCGGAGAGCCCCGGATAGGCGAAGAGATCGCGCTGCGCGTGCCAGATGACCTGCGGATCGGGACGGAGCAGGATGTGCTCCCCCCAGCGCTCGAGCTTGTATCCGTCGCCCGTGGCGAGCACGGCATAATCTTTCCAATCTTCGGCAATGCGGATCATATACGCATATTATAGTCGATTTTATGCCGTTTGTAAAGAAAAAACAGCCCCGCCGTGCGGCGGGGCGAAAAAACTTATTTGCGGAACACGAGCACCTGAAAGCTGCGGGGCGGGAGCTCCGCCGTTTTGGGCGCTGCGGGCGCGACTTCTGCGGGTGCGAGCTTGCAGGGTTCTTCCATGGTGTTATAGTCGGTGAGCGCCCCCTCCATGCGCACGATGCGCATGAGCTCGCCGAAGGCAAAGTCCGCCTCCACCTCCGCCGTGAGCGCTTTATCGCCTGCGTTGACGATCTTCACAAAGGTAAGATCTTCGCGCGAGGTCGCCGAGGCATATACGCACGGCGCATCCGTTTTCACCTTATAGGAGACGTCGCCCGTGTACAGGCTGTACAGCTTTTGCACATAGTAGCTCGCCGAGCCGTATGCGGAAGCGCCGTCGAACCAGATGAGATCGGGGCTCCACTGCGTATAGCCGATGCGCGCAAAGAGCGGCGCATACGACTTCATGACGACGACGTCTGCATTGCGCTCCATGCCCGTCATGAACGCCGCCTCTGCGAGCGCGCCCTCCCACACGTTGGCTTGGAGCGCGTTGAACTTGCCCGCCCCCGCCGCCGCGACGTGCGCGGCATACTCGCCCGCATACACGAGTCCCTCGCGGGGATAGTGATCGTAGACGTTGACGTTTTCGTACAGCCACTTGGGCGGCACATAGAAGTGCTCGTCCGTCGCGTAGACGAAATCGGGATGCTCCTTCAAATGTTTGCGCGTCCACGCCCACGCATCCCTGTGCGAGGGAGAATCCACCGTGGGACCCGCCGTGCCGATGAGCTTGAGCGCGGGATATTTTTCGTGGATGCGGCGCTCGAACAGCTCGTAGCGCCTGTAAAACTCGTTCCCGTCGGCCTCCCACTGCTCGTTGCCGATGCCGAGATACTCTAGCGGGAAGGGCTCGGGATGCCCCATCTCCGCGCGCACCCTGCCCCAGACGGTCTCCTTGCCGCCCAAGGCAAACTCCACAACGTCGAGCGCCTCCTGAATGAACGCCTCGAAGGCGGGATCGTCCACGGGCACGATTTCCTTCGACATATATTGGCAGGCGATGCCCACAGAGAGCACGGGCAGCGGCTTGCAGCAGAGGTATTCGCACAGCAAAAAGTACTCGTAGTAGCCGACGCCGAGCGTCTGCCCGTAGTGGGCATAGGGCGTGCAGAAATTGTTCTCTTCGCACGCGCCGTGCACCGCCCAGCGGCTCCAATTGTGGCGGCGGCGCTCCGTCTCGCCGACGGAATTTTTCCAAAGATAGCGGTTGGCGAGCGTATTGCCCTCCACGATGCAGCCGCCGGGGAAGCGCAAAAAGCCCGGCTTGAGCTCTTGCAGCATCTCCACAAGGTCGCGGCGGAAGATGCCGAGCACCGCGTCCTCGGGCATGAGCGAGAACCAATCGGCATGCAGCGTGCCCGCCGAAGAGAGCGTGAGGCGGAACTGCGCCCGCGCACAGGCGCGTTTTGCGCGCACCGTGTACGAAAATTTATGCCACTTGCCGTCCGCCTTGGGCTTTGCCTTCACCTCGAAGACGGGCTCCCCCTCCGCATACACGCCTGCGCGCACCACAGCGCGGCAGTCATAGGAGCGCAGCCAGAAGGAGAGCGTATAACGCATGCCCGCCTTCAGATATACGCCGTCATATGCCTTGTTTTCGACGCCCGCGCCCGCTGCCTTCGCCTCGATGCGCAGATAGTGCGGATTTTCCGAAAAGAGCGGTCTGTCGTCCTTGACTTTGAGCGCGGCGTCGCCGAACGCGCTCCACGCATAGCCCCCGTCCGGCACGGCGACGGAGACGCCGTCCTTGCCGAGCGTCGCCTTCTTCGCCTCGAAGTTGCGGTTTTCGAGCAGCTGGGCATACAG
>CALVLO010000085.1 GCA_944338265.1 uncultured Clostridia bacterium | reverse complement strand
CGGAGCTCTTTTCTCATCGCTTGAAAGTGCAATTCCTGTTTGTATTTGATTATATTCCCTATGGGAACTGCGCTTTCGGGCAGGCGTTTTTTTTGCCGCAAAAAAGAGACGGGCTTTTCGGCTCGTCTCTTTGATTTACATTACTTTCTGCCGAGCATGCGGCGCACGAAGGGCGGCAGGCGGCGGTCACGGTCATCCTCGGGTTCGGGCTGAGGCTCCGGCTGAGGCGGCGTCTGCTGCACGGGCTGCTGATATACAGGCTGCTGCGGTTGCTGCATCGGCTGCTGCGGCACCTGCTGTTGTACAGGCTGCTGCGGCGGCACGTTATAGACGGGTTGACGATACGTCTGTGCCTGTCCGTAAGGCGAAGAAGGCGCCTTATAGACGGGCTGCTCGGGCTGCGGCGCAGGCTGCGCGGGCGCCTCTGCCGGCTGTTGTGCGTAGGGGCTCGCAGGCGAGCCATAGAGTTCGTTTGCGGAAGGAGAAGGCTCCGGCTGCTCGGCGGACTGCTGCCCCATGAAGGCGGCGCGCACCACATCGGGCGGTTCTGCCGAACGGAATCCCGTCGCAATAACGGTGACCTCTACCTCGTCTTGCACGTTCTCATCGACGCACGCGCCGAAAATGATGTTCGCGGAATAATCGACGACGCCGTGGATGAGCCCGGCTGCCTTGGTGACCTCGTCGAGCGTGAGGTCGGGTCCACCGACAATGTTCAAAATAACGCCCGTCGCGCCCTCGATGGTCGTCTCCAACAGGGGCGAATTGACGGCAAGGCGGACAGCATCGATGATGCGGTTCTCCCCCTTCGCCACGCCGACGCCCATGTGTGCGTCGCCGCGGTCTTTGAGGACGGTACGCACGTCTGCAAAGTCCAGATTGATGAGCGCGGGCGTCACGATCAAATCGGCAATGCCGCGGATACCCTGCTTCAGCACCTCGTCCGCCACGCGGAGCGAATCCGTCATCGTCGCGTTCTTTGGTACGACTTCGCGGATCTTCTCGTTGGGGATAATGACGATGGTATCGACGTATTTTCTCAGATTTTCAATGCCCTTGACGGCATTGTCCATGCGGCGCTTGCCCTCAAACTCAAAGGGCTTGGTCACGACGGCGACGGTGAGGATCTTCTTATCCTTGGCGATCTTGGCGATCACGGGCGCGGCGCCCGTGCCCGTACCGCCGCCCATCCCCGCGGTGATGAAGAGGAGATCCGTCCCCTCGATGACGCGCGCGAGCTCTTCTTTGCTCTCTTCGGCGGCTTCTCTGCCGATCTCGGGCTCTGCGCCCGCACCGAGCCCCTTGGTGCGCTGCCCGCCGATCTGGATCTTCGTCTTCGCCTTGTTGCAGGCAAGGATCTGTGCATCGGTATTGACGGCGATATACTCCGCGCTCGCGATGCCCGCCTCGATCATGCGGTTGACGGCGTTGTTGCCCGCGCCGCCTACGCCGATGACGCAGATCTTCGCCCTGCCGCTCAGCGTAAGCTCGGGAGCAGCCTGCTCCGGCGCGCGCTCTCCATCCCTTCCGACGAAGGGAACGTTATCGTTGAACATGTGTTAACCTCCGAAAATCAGATTGAGGAACTTGTGCATCCTGCTTGCGCGGCTGCGGTCCTCGTATGCCATATCCACGAGCGCGATGCGCGAACTCATGGAAGGTTTATTGTAATAAGGAAGATCGGGTGCGAGCGGCTCGCAGATGCGGCTCACCCGCTTGGAAATGTGCTCGAGTGCACCACGGATCTCGCACAGCCCCTCTCCGGAAACGTAGAGCGGCTTGAAATCGAGCTCCTTGCCCGCGCAATCCTCCAAAAAGCCGCCGATGGCTTCGCAAACATCATCAAGCCCCTCTTTTACTGCCTCCACGAGCGCATCGAGATCGATCTCATACGTCTCTCCGCGGAAGGAAAACTCGGTCCTGCCTGCGTTATCGCGGGAATACAGGTTGGCGCGCGCCAACAGCGCGACGGCTGCATCGTAGGGCAGCGAGAAGCGCTCCATCAGGCGGAAAGCAATCTGCCCTTTGCCTGCAAAGTACGTCTCCTGCCGCAAGACGCCGCCCCCCATCAGCACGAGCATGCTGGAAGACATGTAGCCCGCATCCAAAAAGATGGCGTACTCATCGCGCACTTCGGGCGGGATGAGATAGGTCGCCATTGCGAGCTGCGTCGGCAAAAAGTGCAGCGCGATCTTCATATCCGCGAAGATGCTTTCGATGGTCTCCGCAAAGTAATTGCTGCAATAAAAATAGGAAAGGACGCCGCTCAATACATCGGACGAGAGCCCGATGGGATCGACGACGCGGCGGTTATCCCCCGTGACGTAGATCATGCTCGATGCCCGCATAAAACGGTAGCCCTTCTTGGCTTCCCGTCCGCTTGCAAAGAGCGCATCGATCTCCTTTTGCCCGATGCGGCGCTTTTTGGGAAATCCCGTCACCTGCTCCTTGGGAACGACGAGGGTGAATGCCCCGGGAACGCCGACATAGAGCTCACGGATGCGCTCACCGCAGATCTGCTCGACGGCGCCAAGCGCGCGGAGTACGGCATCGGAGAGCCGATCGGTATCAAAAAATACGGCGTCGTCGTAGCCGTCATACGGCTCCGTCCTGCTCGCTTTGAATACGAAGGTGTTGTTGACGCCGCGCTCCCCTACGACAATGGAAATCTCGGAGGAACGCACATCCAGCACCGCAACGCTTTTTCGGCTCATACTCTCCTCGCTGTGCACGGCAATTTCTCTTTTACTATTATAACAGCAAGCGCGGAATATGTCAAGAAATCCAGCCGTATTTCTCAATTTCGGGCAGAAATTCCGCATAAAAAAAGCGGACTTTTGCAAACCGCAAAGCGCCCGCTCAATATCCTGTTGTATTCTTACACCCCCGCCTTACGCGGTGCCGCCCAAACTCGTAACATCGGGTCCCACGAGCTGCCCGTTCTCGTTCACCATCATCGTGATCTTGCACCATACGCGCTCGGCATCCGAGAGCCCCATATAGCGCTCTGCCGCAAGCGCAGCCATCCGTTCCGCCGTCTCCGCCGTCTGCCCTTCGGGCAGATAAAAATGGAGCTGCGCCCCCTCCCGCATCTGCAAGACAAAGTTGGTAAGCTTTGCGGGCGTGGAACGGGTGACGGAGAGAAGATTGGCGCGCACCTCGCCGAATGCGGTGCGCAGCGCCCCGTACATGGCGAGCAGCCTGTCGAAGTCTGTTCCCGAGGCGCGCCCGCCCTCAAAGGAAAGCACAAATCCCTCGAGCAGGATATATCCCTCGGCGGAAGAAACGCTCCCGAGCACATGCCCGTCTTCACCGAGCACGGTATACGAACCATCCTCCGCGGCAACGGCAAATGCCTCGCGCCGCTCCGTGACCTCCACCACGACGGTTTCGGGATAATCCTTGTAGATCTCGACGACCTCGAAGCGCGGATTCGCCTCCACCGTGGCGCGCACGTCCGCAAGGCTCAAAAAGGTGGAACTGCGGTTGATATAGCCGTTGAGCTCCTCCTTGAGCTGTTCGGCAGCCGCCGCGCCCCGCTCCGTATAGGTGCGGAAGGTCGCGCGGACATACGTCACCGTGTAGATCGCGTTGATCCCCGCCGCGATGACCGCGACGAGCAGGAGAAAGGCTATGACCGTTGTGAGGATCGTCTTTTTCTTCATTTGCAACTCCCGTGCGCTATACGCGCACGCGCTTGATCTCCGCGCCGAGGCGTTTGAGCTTTCCGCGGAAATCCGCATATCCCCTGTCGATATGCGAGAGGTCGAGCACCTCCGTTCTGCCCTCTGCACCGAGCGCCGCAATGACGAGCGCCGCGCCACCGCGAAGATCGCCCGCAACGACGCTCGCGCCGTGCAGCCGCTTCACGCCGCGTACAAAGGCGTGGCGGTCTTTGACCTCGATGTCCGCGCCCATCTTTTGCAGTTCGGGAACGTACTTGAAGCGCGTCTCGAACAAATTTTCCACAATGAGCGAACAGCCCTCCGCCCCCGCGTTGAGCGCCGTCGCCTGTGCCTGCAGGTCGGTCGGAAATCCGGGGAAGGGCATCGTTTCGATGCGGCGGTTGCATTTGAGCATTCCGCTGCTCTCAATTCTTATTTTATCATTTTTTGCATGGATTTTGCAACCGTTTTCGCGCAATTTATGTAAAAGCAGGCGCAGATCGTCTGCGCGAAGCCCCGCCGTCTCCACTTCCCCGCCGCAGACGGCACAGGCAATGAGGAAGGTGCCCGCCTCGATGCGATCGCGGATGGGGCGATAATTTACGCCGCTCAGCTCCCCGACGCCCTCGATCTCGATGACGTCCGTCCCCGCGCCCGCGACCTTCGCCCCCATCGCATTGAGAAAATTTTGCAGATCGACGATCTCCGGCTCCTTCGCCGCGCCCGTGATCACCGTCCGCCCCTCCGCCTTGACCGCCGCGAGCAAAATGTTCTCCGTTGCGCCGACGCTCGGAAAGTCGAGCAAAATCTCGGCGCCGCGGAGCCGCTCGCACGCGCAGTGGATGCACCCTTCGCGCTCGGAGATGACGACGCCGAGCCGTTTGAGAGCATTGAGATGCAGGTCGATGGGTCTCAGCCCGATATCGCACCCCCCGGGATAGGCGATGATCGCGCGGCGGAAGCGCGTTAAGAGCGAGCCGAGCATAAAGACGGAGGAACGAAGCTCCCCCGTGAGCACGGAGGAGATCTTGTGACAGCTCGCATCCGCGCTCTCGATGACCGCGTTCCCGCCCGAAAAGCTGACTTCCGCCCCGAGTTCCCGCAAGATCTGCGCCATGCAGAGCACATCGGTGATGGGCGGCGTATCGCGGATGACGACGCGCTTTTCCGTTAGGATGGACGCGGCGAGCAGCGGGAGCACGGAATTTTTCGCCGCCTGCAGCACGACGGTACCGCAGAGCTTCCGCCCCCCTTCGATAACGTATTTATCCATAATTGTCTCCCGTAAATTTGCGAAAATCCCTTTCGCATTACACAGTACATAGTATGAGTTTTTGGCGCGGCGTGTGCCGCGAAACGCCGTACACCACCCCCATCCCCGCAAGCGTGACGATGAGCGAAGTGTTCCCCGCCGAAACGAGCGGGAGCGGCAGCCCCGTGGGCGGGATACAGCCGCTGACGACGAGCGCATTCAGGGCAGACTGCACCGCAAAGGCGAGCGTGATGCCGCCCGCGAGCAGGTAGCCGTACAGGCTCCCGCAGCGCGCCGCAATGCGCATCCCCCGCCACACGATAAATCCGATGAGCGCAAACAGGCAAAGTACGCCGAAAAAGCCCGTCTCTTCGGCGATGACGGAGAGGATGAAATCGCTCTCCGAAAAGGGCAAAAAGCGGTATTTTTGGCGGGAATTGAAGAGCCCGACGCCAAAGAGCCCGCCGTTGGAGAGCGCGTAGAGCGATTGGATGAGCTGATAGCCCTCCTCTTTGGGCGAAGCCCACGGATCGAGAAACGCCGAGAGCCGCTGCAGGCGGTATGGTTCGGCGAGGATGAGCGCGGGAACGGCGAACAGAACGGGCACGATGACGGCGGCGAGCGCCTTTTTGGAAGCCCCCGCAAGAAAGAGCATGCCGATCATGATCGCCCCCACGCACATGGTGACGGACATATTGGGCTCGAGGATGATGAGCACGCACACCGAGAGCCCCGCGCCGAGCACGGGGATACAGCCCTTGAGCGTGCGCATGCGAGCGGGATCCTTTGCAAAATATCCCGCCGCAAAGAGCACAAACCCGAGCTTGGCGATCTCCGAAGGCTGGATGGTGACGGGACCGATCCCGATCCACCGCGTCGCACCGTAGTTGCTCCGACCGAGTCCCGGGATAAAGACGAGGGCGAGTAGCACAAGGGAGAGGATGAGGGCGGCAAGCCCCGTCTTTTGCAGCTTTTCGTAGGGCAAAAAACTGATGCCCGCCATCGCCGCCGTACCGAGCACAAAGCCGACGAGCTGCTTTTTGAAAAAATAAAATTCGTCCCCGTACTGCACCTGGGCATTGTAGCTGCTCGCCGCATACACCGAGAGGACGCCCCACCCCGCAAGCAAAAGGACGGCGGCAAGGAAGAGCAGATCTCCCTTTGCCGCCGCTCGGTCATTCCGCCGCGTCCGCACGCGCTTCCTCCGCGGCACGCGCCGGTTCCCGCCCGATCTCCGCCGCGATCTCGGCAAACCGATCTCCGCGTTCCTCGTAATTCTGGAAGGCATCAAAGCTCGCCGAAGCAGGGCTCAAAAGCACGTTCTGCCCCCTCTGCGCCGTCATAAAGGCGACACGCACCGCCATTTCGAA
>CALVLO010000084.1 GCA_944338265.1 uncultured Clostridia bacterium | reverse complement strand
CCGTCCCCCTGCATTTTCGATTCCATGCGTTTTTCGGTTACTGATATTCTTTGTGCACGCCCGTAACGAGGTACTTTGCCCATTCGGCGACGTTGACGGCATAATCGCCGATCTTTTCGAGGTACTTTGCGACCATTAAAAGCTGTACGGATTCATCCGCGACGAGCGCATCGCTGCGCATCTTTTCGATGAGCTCCGCCTTGACCTCGCCAAAGAGCGCGTCCATCTCGTCGTCGGCGCGGATGACCATATCTGCCCCGCCCGCGCTCTCGCCCATGAACGCCTCCACGCTCTGATGGATCATCGCCACGGCAAGATCGCCCATGCGGGAGATGTGCTCGGGCACCTCGAAGAGCTTTTCTTCGGGATAGGCGCGCACGATCTCGCCGATATCCGCCGCCTGATCGCCGATGCGCTCGACGTCGGTGATGACCTTGAGCGCCGTGGTGACCTTCACGAGATCTTTGGCAACGGGCTGCTGCTTTAAGAGGATGCGCATGCACTTCTTCTCGATCGCCATCTCCAGATCGTCCACTTCGCGGTCGGTCTCGGCGACGGAGGCGCCGAGCGCCCTGTCGAGCGACTTTAAGGCAGCGACGGCATCCTTGATCATATTTTCCGTGATCGCGCACATGCGCCCGAGCGTTGCGTGCAGATCGCTGAGTTCTTCGTCGAAAAATTTTCTTGCAGACATATATTTCTCCTAAATTGCTTGCGCGCATGATCTGCGCGCCTTCAAAACGTTGCAAAAGGCGTCACTTGTTATGCCTTTTGCGCCACAATTTGCCGCTCACGCGGCTTATGCGGAAAGATGAAGCCGCCGCGTGCTATACTGTTGCGAAAACAGCGGCGGCGAAGAAAACCGCGCACAAAGCGTAAGCGACTGCGGGGATTTCTTAGACCTCACGGACTTTCTTTTTGTCAGTTCAAAAAGAAAGTCGTGAATTGTTTTAGCCAAATCTCCCCGTAATGTAATCTTCCGTGCGCTTATCCTGCGGGGCGGAGAACACCCGGTCGGTATCCCCCATCTCGATCATCTCGCCGAGGAGGAAAAACGCCGTCTTATCCGAAATACGCGCCGCCTGCTGCATGTTGTGCGTGACGATGACGATGGTGATCTGCTCTTTGAGTTCCTCGCACAGCTCCTCGATCTTGCCCGTGGAGATGGGATCGAGCGCGGAAGTCGGCTCATCCATCAGCAAAATCTGCGGCTCGACGGCGAGCGCCCGCGCGATGCAGAGGCGCTGCTGCTGCCCACCCGAGAGCCCCAGGGCGGATTTGCCGAGGCGGTCTTTGAGCTCCTCCCACATGGCAGCCCCCTTTAAGGAGCGTTCGACGATCTCATCGAGGGCAGACTTCTTTTTGATGCCGAAGGTGCGCGGCCCGTAGGCGATATTATCGTAAACGCTCATCGCAAAGGGATTGGGGCGCTGAAACACCATACCCACGTTCTTTCTCAGCCGCGCGAGATCGGTCGCCTTTTCGTAGATATTTTCGTCGCCGATGGTGATCTCGCCCTCGACGCGGCAGCCCTCAACGAGGTCGTTCATGCGGTTAAGCGACTTCAACAGCGTGGATTTGCCGCAGCCCGAAGGTCCGATCATTGCCGTGATCTTCTTCTCCGGCATCGTCATGTTCACCTTTTTGAGCGCCTTGAAGTCGCCGTAGAAAAGGTCCATATCTCTGACGTTGATCGCAACGCCGTTCTCAAAACGGAAGGGCGGGACCTGCTTTTTGGCAGCACGCGCCTCCTTTTTTTGCTGTTTTGCTTGCTTTTCCTCTCTCATACCGTGATCTCCCGTTGTGATGTCTGTGCCGCGGCGGGCGATGCAAGCGGCGCCTCTTCGTGCGCCTTGTCCGCCGCCGCTGCGCGCCGTTTTTCCCCGCCCGTGCCGCCGCGCGCCTTCCGCTTGATGCGCCGCTCCAAAAAGGCAACGAGAAGGTTGAGCGCAACGACGATGACGAGCAGCACGACGGCGATGGCATATGCCTTTTCCATATCCCCCGCGCGCCCCGTCTGTGTCAGCTTGTACATGGCAACGGCAAACGTCATGCCCGAAGAGCCGTAGCCATCCGGCATCCCGATGACGGCGCCCGCCGTGTAGATGAGCGCCGCCGATTCGCCGACGATGCGCCCGATGCTCAAAATGACGGAAGTCACGATGCCGCTCAGCGCCGAGGGAAGCACGATCTTAAAGATGGTCCGCACCTTAGAGGCGCCGAGGGCGAGCGAGCCCTCGCGCATGGAGTCCGCGACTTCGCGCAGACTCTCCTCCGTGGAGCGGACGATGGTCGGAAGGACGATGAGCACCATCGTCAGCGACCCCGCGAGAATGCTGTACCGTCCGCCGCAGATGGCAACGAAGAAGATATTCCCGAACAGCCCGAAGACGATGGACGGGATGCCCGCAAGCGTATCAATAAACAGGCGGATGGCTTTTACGAGCTTGCTCCCCTTTTTGGCGTACTCGTTGAGGTAGATCGCCGCCGCGATGCCGAGGGGCAGCGCGATGATGAGCGTCATAAAGATGATGAGCAGCGTCGTCACCAAAAGCTGCGGCATCGTTACATCCGTACTCGAGCCCGCCGTAAACAAAAAGTCTGCCGTAAGGTTGGGCACGCCCTTTACGATGATGAACGCGACCATGGCGGCGAGCGCGACGATCACGACCGCCGCAAGCGCCATGCAGATATATTTTAAGATCTCTTGCACGATGCCGCCGCGGCGGAATGCGTACTGCGCCTTGGACTTTTGCGCCCCCTCCTCTTGCTGCGCTTTGAGCTTTCTGCCCCGCAGCGCGTTTCCGCCCATCTTTTCCCGCTTGACGAGCGTTAAAACAAGGTTGATGACGAGCACGAAGAGGAGAAGGATAAAGCCGATGGCAATGAGCGCATCCTTCCTTAGCCCCGTCGCGTAGCCCATTTCCTTTACGATCTGCGTCGTCATCGTCGCAACGGGCATAAAGAGCCCCGTCGGGAAGTTATTCGTCGTGTTGCCGACGACCATTGCAACCGCCATCGTCTCGCCCACTGCCCTGCCGACGCCGAGAATGAGCGCCGAGAGGATGCCCCGCTTTGCCGCGGGCAGGCACACTTTGAAGATCGCCTGCGCCTTGGTATTGCCGAGCGCGAGCGCACCCTCGTAGTACTCGTTGGGAACGGCTTCGAGGCTGTTCTTGGTGAGCGAAGCGATGGTGGGCATGATCATGAGCGAAAGCACGAGCACCGCCGCCAAAACGCCCTTGCCGACGGTCACGCCGAAGATGCCTTCCAGCATGGGAACGATGACGACGAGCCCGAAAAACCCGTATACGACGGAAGGGATCCCCGCGAGCAGGTTGATGACCTGCGTATAAGCGCCCTTGCATTTCTTCGGGCAGTAATATACGAGGAATACCGCCGTGCACACGCCGAGCAGCCCCCCGACGACGACCGCCCCCAGCGTGACGACGACGGAGGAGAGGATCATCGGCAAAATGCCGAACGTCTCCGAAGCGGGGCGACTGCCGTCCTCATAGAACTTGGGGAGCCACTTGCTCTTGAACAGGAAGCTGAAGAACCCGACCTCACTCAGCGCGGGGATGCTCGCCACGAGCAAGTAGATGACGATGGCAAACACCGCAACGACGGAGAACGCCGCGGCGATAAAAAATACCGCCCTGGCGCTCTTTTCGCCGTCGAGCGCCGCCCTGCGCGCGCCCGTTTCTTCACGGCAAACGGGGGCGCCCGCCCCCGCAGCCTTATCCTGCCCTTTTTCTCTTTTACGAAGTAACATCGTCTTCCTCAAAGTTCAAGCGTCCTCAGATGACGCTGACGTAGCCTTCCTTAACGACGATCGCCTGCCCTTCCGCGCTCATGATGAAGTTGATGAACGCCTTCGCCTTGTCGCTCAGATCGTCCTCCGCCGTGTAGACGATATTAAAGGGACGGGAGAGCTTGTAATCGCCGCTCTTCACGTTGTCCGCCGTCGCCTCTACGCCCTCGAATTTGAGCGTCTTGATGGTATCGTCCACCGAACCGAGGGAGATATAGCCGAGCACCGCGGCATTGCCGGAGACCTGCGTCTTGACCGCGCCTGTACCCGTCTCCTCGGAGACGCAATCTGCAAACTTTTCAAGGTCGGCGAGCTCCGCGCCCTCCGCGCTTTTGATGAGCCCGTCGAACGCATCGCGCGTGCCGCTGCCGTCCTCGCGGGAGATCGCCGCGGAGAGCCCGCCGATCGCCGTGCCGTTTGCATACAGCCCGTACACCTGCGCGCCCGTCACGTCGGTGACGTCCGTCACGGATTTGTTGACGATGAGCGCCACGCCGTCCGTCGCGATCTGCTTGGGCGTGACCGAACCCTTTTCATTGTCCTTCAAATCGCGGGACGCCATACCGAAATCGTTTCTGCCGTTCTGCGCATCCGAAACGCCCGTACCCGAGTCGCTCGTGATGACCTCGATCTCCACATCGTTGCTCTTATCGTCGTCCGCAGCGAGCTTCTCCATGTACGCCGCAGCGAGCACTTCCATCAGGGGCGCGACCGAAGAGCTGCCGCTCACCGTGATGTCCGCACCGCTGCATCCTGCCATTGCCCCGACTGCCGCCACCGACATCGCCGAAGCCAACCCGATCGCAAGAAGTTTCTTTTTCATCGTTTTGTTTCTCCTTTTTTCTTTTTCCTTTTCTCTTTTTGTGCCTTTATCATAACACGCGCTTGTAAAAACCGCCGCACGGATTTGTCACGCAGTTGTAAATTTTTCCGCCGAGTTGTAAAAAGTTTTTTACAACTTCGCACGCCCCGCCCGCCGCGTTCTATCGCCCGCACGAAACAAAAATACCGCACTTGCAGTATTCGCAGTGCGGCAATTTTTTTACATGAAGTACGCGCCCGCGCATAGGCGCGGGCGCGCAAAAGGTTGAGATCGGTTGCAGCGCGGCTGCCTTAACGGATGGCTAAGCCGCCGCGTCCGCGACCCGATAGAGCGTCATGGTGACGGCGCTGTACAAGAAGCTCCCGCCATCCCCCACCACGGTGAACGTCGAAGGGGCGCTCGTCACGCTGACGGGGACGTTAAAGGAAAGCGTGGCGCTGTCCGCCGCCGTCTGAAAGGTATGCTGCACCACACCGCCCGGGACGACTGTGCCATCCTGCTGCAATTCCAGCGAGATCGTCAGCGGGAAGGACGCGCCCGAAGCGGGCGCGAGGTTGCCGTGGAATGCCGCGGTGTAGATGCCCGGTTCGGATACGGTAAAATCCCCGCTCCCCGCCGTATGCGAGATCGCCGTTCCCGAAGATGTGCCGTTGACGTCGAAGGTGAGCGCGCTGCCCGCCGTCCCTGGTGCGCTCGGCGTGGAATAGGCGGAAAGCAGCTGCGTCTGCGGCGCCGCACCCGTTGCGCCCGTTGCGCCGACTTCGCCTTGCGGTCCTGTCGCGCCCGTGGCGCCGACTTCGCCTTGCGGTCCCGTCGGACCCGTGGCTCCCGTTGCGCCGGCTTCGCCTTGCGGACCTGTTGCACCCGTTGCACCCGTCGGCCCCGTCGGACCTGTTGCGCCGGCTTCGCCTTGCGGTCCTGTTGCGCCCGTGGCGCCGACTTCGCCTTGCGGTCCCGTCGGACCCGTGGCTCCCGTTGCGCCGGCTTCGCCTTGCGGACCTGTTGCACCCGTTGCACCCGTCGCGCCTGTAATGCCGGAGGCGCCGGACTCATCGGAGGCGACCAATCGCCAAAAAACCTCATCGCCGAGCGGCAGGCAGCCGCTCGCATCATATCGTCTGTAAATTCGCATAAATTCCTCCGTGGGGGCGCGCCGCATTGCCGCCGCGAGCGCCGCAGCGGTCACGGGCACGCATGCCCCGCGCACCATCCTATGCTGCCGCCCGCGCAATATGTGCATATACGGTGCAGTGAGAAAGCCCCCCACACCCCCGTGCGTGCCGCGGCAGAAAAGCCCGCGCGATATGTGCATATGTGACGTAGTGAGAAAGCCCCCCGCCCCCGTGCATGCCGCGGCAGGAAAGCCCACCCGCAATATGTGCATATACGGCGCCGCACGATGAATTGTCAAACTAAGTGCAACAGCTTGTGAGATTTTCTTGGAACAAATCTTGCGGTGTTCGGAAATGCAGAACTTTCTTGGGCCTGGCGTTTAAGAGCGCCAGGTTCTTTTTCAGGGTCGCGGGACTGACCCGCGAAAGATTCCTGCCTTTCGGGTAAAATTCCCGCAGCAGTCCGTTCAGGTTCTCATTCGTCCCTTTTTGCCATGCGCAGTAGGGATCGGCGAAATACATATCGCAGTGCAGTGCTTTCTCTACTTCTCTCCAACAAGCGAACTCGCTCCCTCGGTCGCAGGTGATCGTCTTTACCGCTTCTTTCGGGAACTTGGAAAGCGCGTCTATGACCGC
>CALVLO010000083.1 GCA_944338265.1 uncultured Clostridia bacterium | reverse complement strand
GATATTGGAGTAGATGCCGCGCCCCTCTTTGACGGCATCGACGATGGTCGCAAAGTTGTCGTCGGTGAGCGTCATGTCCGCCGCCCCCTTCGCAACGTCCGTGCCCGTGACGCCCATCGCGCAGCCGATGTCCGCCGCTTTCAGCGCGGGCGCGTCGTTGACGCCGTCGCCCGTCATGGAGACGACCTCGCCGCGCTTTTGCCACGCCTTGACGATCCTGATCTTGTTCTCGGGCGAGACGCGCGCATAGACGGAGATCTTGCCGACTTCGGCATCCAGCGTTTCGTCGCTCATCTGATCGAGCTCTGCGCCCGTGATCGCCCTGTCGCCCTCCTCCAAAATGCCGAGCTCCTTGGCGATGGCGGACGCGGTGACGACGTGATCGCCCGTGATCATGACGGGCTTGATGCCCGCCTGACGGCAGACGGCGACCGCGGCCTTTGCCTCGGGGCGAGGCGGATCGATCATCCCCACAAGCCCCAAGAAGGTGAGCCCGTTTTCAAGCTCTTCGCTCGTGGGCTCCGCGGGCACTTCATCGAGAACCTTATATCCGACGGCGAGCACGCGCAGCGCATCGGCGCTCATCGTATCGTTGGCGGTACGCGCCGCCTCGAGATCGCCCTTGATGCAGCGGGTCGCCATCACATCGAACGCGCCCTTGACGATGGCAACGAGTTTCCCGTCGATCTTGTTGACGGTGGTCATGAGCTTTCTGTCCGAATCGAAGGGGAGCTCCGCAAGACGGGGGCATTGCGCGCCGAGCGCCTCTTTGGTGCTGCCCGCGCGGTAGGCGGCGTACACGATGGCGGTCTCCGTCGGGTCGCCGATATGCGTCTCCTTGCCGTCTTCCACGGTGACGGTGCCGTCGCAGCAGAGCGTTCCCCATTCGAGCAGGCGGCGCACCTCTGCCGAAGCCTCGCCCTCGAAGGGCTCAATGGCGCCGCCATCGAGATAGGTCTTGACGAGCGTCATGCGGTTTTGGGTGAGGGTGCCCGTCTTATCCGAACAGATGACGGAGGCAGAGCCGAGCGTCTCCACCGCGGGAAGGCGCTTGATGATGGCGTTCTTTTTGACCATGCGCGTGACGCCGATGGAGAGCACGATGGTGACGACGGCGGGAAGCCCCTCCGGGATCGCCGAGACGGCGAGCGAAACTGCCGTCATAAACAGATCGAGCAAATCAAGCCTCACGCACGCGCCCACGATAAAGACGATCACGCACGCGGCAAGCGCCACAAAGCCGAGGTATTTTCCGAGGCGCGCGAGCTTTTGCTGCAAGGGGGTCTGTACTTCCTTCTCCCCTGCAAGCAGCCCCGCGATCTTACCCATCTCCGTATTCATCCCCGTGCCCGTGACGACCGCCGTCGCCGTGCCGTAGGTGATGGAACAGCCCATAAAGACCATGTTCGTTCTGTCGCCGATGGGCGCATCCGCCGCGACCGCCGCCCGCGCATCCTTCTCCGCGGGGACGCTCTCGCCCGTGAGCGCGGATTCTTCCGACTTTAAGTTGGTGCTCTCCAAAAGGCGTGCATCCGCGGGGACGAAGTCGCCCGCCTCCAAAAAGATGATATCGCCCGGAACAAGCTCGCTCGCGGCGATGATCTGCTCCTTTCCGTCGCGCAAGACGCGGGCATGCGGGGCAGACATGTTGCGGAGGGCTTCGAGCGCCTTTTCCGCCCTGCTCTCCTGTACCAAGCCCATAATCGCGTTGAGCACGACGATGAACACGATGAGCGCGGGTTCGACAAATTCGAGCCCGTTATCGTGCCCGTTGGAAACGTTGATACATGCGATGACGAAGGAAATGACCGCCGCAATGAGGAGGATGATGATCATCACATCCTTGAACTGCTCCAAAAAGCGAAGCGCAAGCGGCTTTTTCTTCTTTTCGGCGAGCTTATTTTCGCCGAACTTTGCCCTCAGCTCTGCGGCGCGCGCTCCCGTGAGCCCGCGCTGTGCATCCGAGCCGAGTGAGGAGAGGACCTCCTCGGCGGGTGTGCTGTGATACTCCAAAATATGACCTCCCAAAAAACTTCCTGTATTCTTTGCCGCCGTGCGGCATCTCTCCCCTTTTTGCCGCCCGCAGCGGGCGGTTTTCGGCGAGAAAGTAAAAAAACGGTCAACGGGAACGACCCCGCAAACCGTTTCATTGGAGGCGCCACCCGGATTTGAACCGGGGAGTCAGGGTTTTGCAGACCCTTGCCTTACCTCTTGGCTATGGCGCCAAACCCGCCCCGAAACGATCTGCTTTGGGGCAAAAAATAAAAACAGCGCGGAAATCTACGTTTGGAGCGGGAAACGAGACTCGAACCCGCGACATTCACCTTGGCAAGGTGACGCTCTACCACTGAGCTATTCCCGCATAATCTTTGATTCCGCGCTGTGTTGGTGGAAACAACAGGGCTCGAACCTGTGACCCTCTGCTTGTAAGGCAGATGCTCTCCCAGCTGAGCTATGCTTCCGAACTTGCTTGACTAATATACCATATCCACCAAACAAAAGCAAGCGTTTTTTCGCACGTCAAGAAAATTTTTCTAAATTTTTTTGCGCCGCTCAGGCAAAGAGCTCGGTAGAGAGATAGCGGTCGGCACCATCCGGGAAGAGCACGACGACGTTTTTCCCGTAAAATGCGGGGCGCGCCGCAATTGCGCTTGCCGCCGCGAGCGCCGCACCCGAGGAGATGCCGACGAGCACGCCCTCCGTGCGCCCGAGCGCGCGGGCATAGGCGAAGGCATCCTCATCCGAGACGGCGATCACCTCGTCGCAGACGGAGCGGTCGAACACCGCGGGCACAAAGCCCGCGCCGATGCCTTGGATCTTGTGCGCGCCCGCCTTCCCGCCCGAGAGCACGGGCGAAGCCGCGGGCTCGACGGCGACGACGTGCACGGCGGCGTTCTTTTCTTTGAGATAGCGCCCCGTTCCCGAGAGCGTGCCGCCCGTCCCCACCGCGGAGACGAACGCATCCACCTTTCCTTGCAGATCGCGAAAGATCTCCGGACCCGTCGTAAGATAGTGCGCCTGCGGGTTGGCGGGATTGGAGAACTGATCGGGGATAAAGCTCCCCGCCGTTTGGGCTGCGAGCTCCTTCGCCTTGGCGATGGCGCCCGCCATCCCCTTTGCGCCCTCTGTGAGCACGATCTCCGCGCCGTATGCGGCAAGGAGGCTGCGGCGCTCGGCGCTCATCGTCTCGGGCATGGTCAGGATCACGCGATACCCCTTGGCGCGGGCAATAGCGGCAAGCCCGATGCCCGTATTGCCGGAGGTGGGCTCGATGATGACGCTCCCCGCCCGCAACTTTCCGCTCGCCTCTGCCGCCGCGATCATCTGCACGGCAACGCGGTCCTTCACGGAGCCCGCGGGGTTAAAGTGCTCCAATTTTGCAAACAGCCGCGCACCAAGCCCGCGTGCGGCGGCGTAATTTTTCAGCTCCAAGAGGGGCGTACCCCCTACCATGTCCGCGATCGAAGCGTAGACCGCCATATCCTTTCCTCCTGCGGGACCGCCCGCCTGCCCCGCCCTTATTCGGCGGGCACTTCCTCCATCTCCTCCTGCTCCGCGCTGTGATAGTAGTTGAGATAGGAGCGGCGGCAGTAGGAGCAGACCTCCTCGTCCGCGGCGGGCGGCGCATCGAAATCGTACCCGCCGTTCACCCGCCAGCCGTTGAGCACGCCGATGCGGAGGGCATCCTTGGGGCAGCCGAAGGCGCATGCCATGCAGATGACGCACGCCTTCCCGAAGACGGGGCGGCCGCCCTCCATTTTGATATTCTCCTGCGGGCAGGCACGCGCGCAGAGCCCGCAGCCGATGCACGCATCCGTCGCGCGGAAACCCCGCCCGATGAGCGGTGCGGCGGCGTGTTCGATGCGGCACACCGCCGAGACGGCGCGTCCCCAAAGCCCTACCGCGGGGAGCGAGCCGACCCCTGCCTCGATGCAGGCGGCATCCCCCTCCATGCGGCGTTCTGCCGCCCGCCACATGCGGGAAGCCATGCCGTCGGAATGGCGGAAGATGATATTATAGGGCATGACGTAATGCAGATCGCCCGCCACGCAGTATCCCTTTTTGCCGAGGATGCGCGCCGGTTTGAGCACGGCGGCATCGTTGAGCGAGAGCGGCTCGCCCGAGGTGCGCACCAAAAAGACGCGCTGTCCGCCGCCCGCAGGCAGCGCGGAAAGCCACGAAAGAACGGGCGCGGGCGCGTTGAACCCGTGCACGGGATAAGCGACGATCAGCCTGTCCGCCCCCGCAGCCGAGGGCGCGGGCAGATCGGCGCGCAGCATCGCCACTTCGCCCTCGTGCCCGCGGGCGCGCCAAGCCGCGGCGAGCGCCTCGCAGACCTTCTTCGTATTTCCCGTACCCGAAAAGCAGACGAATACCGCTCTCATGCTTCCTCCGTATGCGTGAGCGCCGCCTTCCCCGCGCCGTCGAGCGTGTAGGAGACGTCCTCATCGCAATCGTGCGTATCGTACCAGACCTGTGCGTAAAAGGCGTTTGTCTTTGCCTGCAGATCGAAATCCCAAGGCTGCGGCGCGCACTGAGGGCACCAATGCCCCGCGCCCATCACCGTGTAGGGCGTCGCCTCAAAGGTATGCCCCGCCGCGCACTTCCAAAGGGCGCGCTTGCGGACATCTTCAAATTGCAGGCACGCCCCGCCGCGGAACTCCGCCGCCGAGCGGGCATCCTCCGCCGTCCATGCCGAAAGGGGCTTGCCGTCATCGAACCCGTGCGAGAGGAGCCTCCCCTCGCGCAAAGCCGCGGCTTCGTCCCGCATCCTGTCGTAATCGCCGAAGTCTCCCCTTGCGATGAGCTTGACACTGCGCCAATCTTTGGGGATGGCGTTCGCACGCGCCTCGCCGCCGTAAAAGGCGAACACGCGCGCCTCGTCCCCATCCCTGCGCCAGCGCATGGGCGAATTGGGGTGATTTAACAGCCTGCCGAAGAAGCATTTGCGGATGAGCGCCGCAGGCACGAGCTTTGCAAGCCGATAGATTCGGTGCTTGCGCTTCAGATCTGCCCAGATCTCCTCCACGCCGTCGCGCTGATAGTGGAAGCGCTCTTCGAGCACCCCGCCATCCGCCATCCACACGCCGTGGAAGTTGCGCGAAGCCATCCACGCGGGGCGGAAGAACTTCTCCGCGCTCCCGCCGATGACGGAAAAACCCACGCGGAAGGTATCGTATCCCGTCTGCCGCCCGTGCAAGCCGCCGCCGATGTTGTATACCCTGTTCCAAAAATCGGAGAGCTCGTTTGTGCTGTCGTCTTCAAGGATGCGGCGGATGAGATAGCCCGAATCGCGCGCGCTCACCCATTCGAGAGGAGCGTTGAGGTTGGTGTGGAACATGAGCCCGTCGCTCATGTTACTCTCGATCATATCGGGATGCAGCATCGCCGTCTGCCGCAGTACCGCAAAGTGCACGAGCCCTGCCTCGAGCACATACCGTTCGCCGCGCAGCTTGTGCAGCGAATACATATCGAACGGGCTGATGACAAGCGGATCGCCGACGCGGCAGAAGGGATGCTTCTCGTTGCGGCAGCCGTAGAGGGCGATGGAGGTGATATCGATGAACTTTGCCTGCCGCGGCATGCGGAGGATGGCATCGGCGAGCAGCATGGCGCCGCGTTCGTTGCAAGCCTCGCTCGCGGCGTAGTCGGCATCCGAACGGGGCGGGATGACCGCCGCCATGTGCACCACATAGTCCGTCCCCTCTACGAGCTTTTCGCACGTCTCCTGCTCGGAGACGTCGCCGAAGAGGATCTCGACGCGCGCGCCGTATCTCTTTTTGAGTTTTTTGGCAAGTTTATGATTGCGGCGGCGGCGCGTGAGCAGCACGCGCACTTCCGCATCGGGGAGTTCCAGCGTTTGGCGGAGCGCTTCCGAGCCCATGTGCCCGCTCGCTCCCGTCATGGCGATCTTCATGCAGTTCTCCAACTCTTTTCTTTGGTTATTATGAAGTATATCACACTCATGACAAAAAGTCAATTTGTAATAAAAAAATATGATAAATTTTTTACAGGGAAATGTTTCCGTGCAAAATGCCCGCCGTGCACAGGGCGTGCAGGCGGGCAAACGATCACTTCTTTTCGCGCGGGCGCTTCATGGTGAGCGAGATGCGCTTCTTCTTTTCGTCCACCTCTTTGACCCAGACGGTGACGACGTCCCCCACCGAGAGCACCTCGGAGGGATGGCGGATAAACTTATCACAGATCTGCGAAATGTGCACGAGCCCATCCTGATGCACGCCGATATCGACGAACGCGCCGAAATCGATGACGTTGCGCACCGTGCCCTTGAGCTCCATGCCGGGCATCAGGTCTTTGATCTCCAAAACGTCGGTGCGCAAAAGCGGGGGCGGGAGCTCGTCGCGCGGGTCGCGCCCGGGTTTCAACAGCTCGGAGACGACGTCGCGGAGCGTCGGAACACCGACGCCGCACGCCTCGGCGGCGCGCGCCTCGCCGTACGCCTTGATGCGCTCCTTCATCTGCGCGAGGTTGCCCGC
>CALVLO010000082.1 GCA_944338265.1 uncultured Clostridia bacterium | reverse complement strand
CTCCGGATACATCTCTTTGAGCGCACGCCCGAGGAAGATATCTTGCAGCAGGAGGGCATCCGCGCCCGCATCCCACGCCGCGCGCGCAGACGCAAAAAAGGCGGGAAGCTCCTCCCCCCTGACGAGCGTATTCAGCGCGACGTACACCTTGGCGCCCAGAAGGTGGGCGAGATCTGCCGCCTCCGAAAGGGCGGAAAGGGAAAAATTTTCCGCGCCGGAGCGCGCGGAAAATCGCGTAAGTCCCAAATAGACGGCGTCTGCGCCCGCAAGAAGGGCGGCGCGCGCCGAGGCTGCATCCCCCGCGGGGGCTAAGATCTCCGTCATCTTCCGATCGTTCTTTGAATGAGTTCCTGCGCCGCGTCGTAGCCCATGTTTTTGAGGCGGCGGTCGCGCGCGGCGACTTCGATGAGGATGGCGAGGTTGCGCCCTGCCGTGACGGGCACGGTGAGGCGCGGGATCTCCAGCCCCAAGATGCTCTCTACATTCTCTTCACCGCCGATGCGGTCGTATTCCTTCTCCTTCTTCCAAGGTTCGAGCTCGATGACGAGCCCGATCTCCTTCTCCTTCATGACGGCGCCCGAGCCGTACATGTTTTTGACGTTGATGATGCCGATGCCCCGCAGCTCCATGAAGTAGCGGATGCGGTCGGGCGCGGTGCCGATGAGCTCGTTCTCCACGCGGTGGATGAGCACGGAATCATCGGCGACGAGACGGTGCCCGCGCTTGATGAGCTCCATCGCCGTCTCGCTCTTGCCGACGCCGCTGTTGCCCGTGAGCAGGATGCCTGCGCCGAAGACATCCATCAGAACACCGTGCACCGTTGTGCTCGGCGCAAGCAGGCGGTTGAGGTAGATGCACAGATCGACCATGATGGAGGAAGTGATCTTGCCCGTGCGGAAGATGGGCGTCTGCGAGGCGCGGGCGCACTCCATGAACTCGGGCAGCACGGGAAGATCGCGCGCGAAGATGACGCACGGGATCTCGCCGCAATCGAAGAGTTTTTGGATCTTCGCCTTGCGCTGCGCGGAGGAAAAGGAGTGCATGTATTCGTGCTCGGTGAGCCCGATGAGCATGATGCGCGTGGCATCGAAATAGTTGAAAAAGCCTGCAAGGCGCAGCCCGGGGCGGTCGACGCTGATGCTCGTGAGCGTGACGATGCCCCGCCCCGCATACAGCATTTCCAGCCCCAGATCGGATGCGAATTTATCGAGCATCACCGTTTCGCTCGGAAGATAGTTATCGTTCATACTTCATCCCCCATTGCAATTTTTAGTGCTTCCGCCACGCCATCCTCCTCGCAGGAGGGCACGACGCGGGCGGCGGCTTTGAGTTCGGGTTCGGCATTGGCAACGGCAAACTTGCCGCCGGCGCGGGCGATCATGGGAAGATCGTTGAGCTGATCGCCGATGGCGGCGATCTTCTCCCGCGGGACGCCGTAGTATTCGGAGAGGAAATCGACCGCAGCCGCCTTCGTCTGCCCCGCGGGCATGACTTCGACGAGGAAATCGGCGGACGTCGTGACATAAAACCCCGCGCCGAGCGCTGCCGTGAGCCGCTCCATGAGCGGACGGCGGGCATCCTGCCCTACCATCGCGAGAAGCTTGACGATGCGAAGCCCCTCCCGCTCTGCAAAGGCGGAGAGCGGCTCTTTTTGCACGATATGCGCCTTGACGCCGCAGATGCGCTCGTACACGCCGAGCGCCTCGTCCGCGCGGTTGCAATAGAGCGCATCCACGGTATAGGCGTGGATGTGGTGCCCTTCGCCCTCCAAGAGTTTGAGGATGCGCACGGCATCGGCGGGGCGGAAGCCATCGTTTTTCAGAAGCTCGCCCGTTTTGACGGAGACGACGGTCGCGCCCTGATAGGCGACGGCGAGCCCATCCTCGATGCCGAGCTCTTTGAGGCGGGGCAGGATGGAGGCGGGCATGCGCCCCGTGCAGACGGCAAAGACGCCGCCCGCCGCGCGGTAGGCGGCAATGGCGCGCTTGTTTGCCTTGGAGACGGTGCCATCCTTGCGGACGAGCGTGCCGTCGAAATCGGAGAGAAAGATTTGATACTTCATAAATTTTCGAAATAGCTGTGGATGTGTGCGGCGAGCACGGGACCTACCCCCTCGACGCGGGCGAGCTCCTCCTCAGAGGCGCGCATGATCTTATCGATGGTGCCGAACGCCTGCAAAAGCGCCGTGCGCTTTTTTTTGCCGACGCCTTCGATCTCATCGAGCACGGAGGTGAGGCTCTGCTTGCTGTGCAGGCTGCGGAAGTATGTGACGGCGAAGCGGTGCGCCTCGTCGCGGATGCGCTGCAGGGTGCGCAGGGCGTAATCGCGGCGGTCGAGCCGCACGGGCGCATCCTGAAAGAGCGTGTAGACCTCCTCTTCCTGCTTGGCGAGGGCGATGAGATCGATGCCGACGACGCCGAGCTCTTCGAAGATCGCCTTGACGGCGCTGAGCTGCCCTTTGCCGCCATCGATGACGATGAGCTGCGGGCGGGCAAAGCGCGCCTCCTCCGCCGTGCCGAGCTTTTGCAGGCGGCGGCGCAGGACCTCTTGCAGGGAGGCAAAGTCGTTGGCGCCCTCCACCGTTTTGATGCGGAAGCGGCGGTACTCGTACTTATCTGCCTCGCCATCGGTAAACACGACCATGCTCCCCACCTTGTCCACGCCCGAGACGTTGGAAATATCGTAGCACTCCATGCGCTTGGGATAGCGGGCGAGGTGCAGCAGCTCTTTGAGCCGCATGCAGGCGTTCACCGTCATATCGTTTTTATGGCGGATGGCGGAGACGGACTTTTCGAGATACTCCCTGGCGTTGCCCGACGCCATATCGAGCAGCTCGCGGCGGATGCCGAACTTGGGGCGGGTGAGCTCTACCCTGCGCCCCGCCTTCTCCTCCGCATAGGCGAGGAAGAGCGCATCGTCGATGGGCTCCTCCAAGACGACCTCGTGCGGGAGGGCGTGCGCGGCGTAGTACTGCGTGAGGAAGGAGAGGAAGCCCTCCCCCGCCTCGCCCGCGCCTTCATCGAGCGTAAAGCTGCGGCTGCCCTGCATGATGCCGCCGCGGGTGACGAGCACGCTGATCGCCGCGTACAGCCCGTTGGTCGCGTATGCCCAGATATCGGCATCCACATCGCGCGGCATGGCGGTGATCCGCCGCTCGCCGAGGCGGGAGAGCATCTCGATCTTGTTGCGGTATTCGAGCGCGAGCTCGAACTCCTCGTTCGCGGCGAACGCCTCCATCTTCTCCGAAAGGAGCGATTCTGCCTCCTCGTAATTGCCCGCGAGGAAGGAGAGCGTCTTCTCGACGCAGGCGGCGTAATCTTCCTGAGAAATGAAGTGGGCGCAGGGCGCGCCGCACCGCCCGAGATGGTAGTTGAGGCAGGGCTTTTTGGGCTTTTCGCCGATGGTGACGGTGCAGGCGCGGATGCGGTATACCCGCGCGGCGATATCGACGATCTCTTTGCACGAGATGCCGCCCATAAAGGGACCGAAGTACTTGCCTTCGCCGAGTTTGACGCGCCGCGTGACCGAAATGCGCGGGAACGCCTCCTTGGTGTGGACTTTGATGTAGGGATACGTCTTATCGTCCTTCAGAAGGATGTTGTACTTGGGCTTGTACTTCTTGATATAGGTATTTTCGAGCGCGAGGGCGTCTACCTCCGTCGGGGTGACGATATAGGAGAAATCGGCGATGCTTTCGACCATCGCCCGCACCTTTCCGGACTTTGGCGAGGAATGGAAGTACTGCCGCACGCGGTTTTTGAGGACGCGGGCTTTGCCCACATAGATGACCGTCCCCTCCCCGTCCAGCATGATATACACGCCGGGGGATGCGGGCAGCAGCTTGAGTTTTTCGCGGATGACGCTCTCGCCCATACGTCCATTATACACGCTTTTGGCGCATTTTTCAAGCGATTGGGGAAAATAATCGCAAAAAGCCGCTGCCGCGGCGCCGCCGCGGTTTTTCGCAAAAGCGCTTTTCATCGGCGGAAAAAACGGTTATAATATATTCGGATAAAAATCACACGGCGGGATACGGATATGAGAGAGATCGAAGAGAAGACGTTTGATGAAGAGCGCGCCCTCTACGGGAGCGAGGACGTGCTTGTGCGGCGCTGCCGCTTTGACGGGCCCGCGGACGGCGAGAGCGCCCTGAAAGAGAGCAGGCGCGTTGCGGCGGAGGAGTGCTGTTTTAACCTCCGCTATCCCCTTTGGCATACCAAGGGGCTCCTGATGCGCGGCTGCGAGATGACGGAGAACTGCCGCGCCGCGCTGTGGTATTCGGAAGATCTCCGCATCGAGCATACCGCGATGCGCGGCATTAAGGCGCTGCGCGAGTGCCGCGGCGTGCGGCTGGAAAACTGCGTAATTTCTTCCCCCGAGTTCGGGTGGTCGAGCACGGACGTGAAGATGACGGACTGCACCGCGGAGAGCGAATATTTTTTTCTCCGCGGGAAACATCTTTGCTTCCGCCGTCTGCAATTTGGCGGCAAGTACTCCTTCCAATATGTGGAAAACGCCCTGATCGAGGACAGCACCTTACAGACGAAGGACGCCTTCTGGCACTGCAAGAACGTGACGGTGCGGGGCTGCACCCTCCGCGGCGAGTACCTTGCGTGGTATTCTGAAAATCTTACCCTTGAAAACTGCACGATCATCGGCACGCAGCCCTTCTGCTACTGCAAAAATTTGCGGCTTACGGGGTGCAGGATGCTGGAGACCGACCTCGCGTTTGAAAAATCGAGCGTCCGTGCAGAGATCGAGACGCCCATACTCAGCATCAAGAACCCGCGGCGCGGCGTTATCCGCGTGCCCGCGGTGGGCGAGATCATCCGCGACGACGCCGCTGCCCGCGGCAAGATCGTGCTCACGGGGACGGGCGCATAGCGCCCCGCATCCATACAAACATACCGCCCGCAGGCAGGAGCCCGCGGGCGGCGTTTTATTGTTCGGGAATATATTGGATGATATCTTCCACGCGGCAATGCAGGATCTTGCACAAGTCATCGATCTTTGCCGTGCTGATCCCTCCCCCGCCGCGCATGCGGGAGATCGTTGCGCTGCTGATCCCGTACTGATTGATCAAAGTATAGGTGCTTTCGCCGCGTTCTTTGATCGTTTTCCAAAATGGCGCATAGCTGATCATGTTTTTATTCTAATATGTGACTATTTTCTTGACAATAGTCATAATTATGACTATAATAAAGACATATTTACAAAGGAGGTGCGCCTATGTCTTGCAACAACTCGGGACAGGGACTGTGTATTGCGGGGTTCGTGGTATCGCTGCTCTCCCTTTGGCTGGGGATGTACTTTTGCATCGCATCCATCGTCGCCATTGTTTTGAGCGCCGTCGGCATGCACATTGCACAGAAAAACGGCAACGGCTGCGGGCTCGGCATTGCGGGGCTTGTCATCGGCATCGTGTCGCTGGCGATCTGGATCATCGTACTCGCCTCTGCGGCAAGCCTTGTTCTCTCCTTCCTTGCATAAACAAAAACCGCCCGCGGCAATGCGGGCGGTTTTTGCTTGATGTTCACATGATATCGTTTGCGTAGATGGGGAATGCCGCGCAGAGTGCCTGCACCTTGGCGGAGACATCGGGGATGGCTGCCTCGCGGTTCTCGATGATCTCGGTGACGAGATCGGCGATCTGAATGGCTTCCGCCTCCTTCATGCCGCGCGCCGTGATGGAGGGCGTGCCGATGCGTACGCCGCTCGTGATGAAGGGCGACGTCGTTTCGAACGGGATGGTGTTCTTGTTCGCCGTGATGTGCGCCCGATCGAGCATGGCTTCGAGCTCTTTGCCCGTGAGCCCCTCCTTTCTGAGATCGACGAGCATGAGGTGGTTATCCGTGCCGCCCGAAACAAGCCGCACGCCGTTGTTTGTAAAGCGCTCTGCCATTGCCGCGGCGTTCTTGACGATCTGCTGCTGATACACCTTGAAGGCGGGGGTGAGCGCCTCTTGGAAGGCGACCGCCTTTGCCGCGATCACGTGCATCAGAGGTCCGCCCTGCGTCCCGGGGAAAACCGCCTTGTCGATCGCTTTGGCGTACTGCTCCTTGCACATGATGACGCCGCCGCGCGGTCCGCGCAGCGTCTTGTGCGTGGTCGTGGTGACGAAGTCGGCAACGGGCACGGGGTTGGGGTGCAGCCCCGCCGCCACAAGCCCGGCGATGTGGGCGATATCCACCATCATGAGTGCGCCGACCTTATCGCAGATCGCGCGGATGCGCTTGAAATCGAGGATGCGCGGATAGGCGCTCGCGCCCGAGACGATGAGCTTGGGCTTGCAGGAGAGCGCGATCTTTTCCATCTCGTCGTAATCGATGGTCTCCGTCTCGGCAGAGACGCCGTAGGGAACAATGTTGAAGTAGCTCCCCGAGACGTTGACGGGCGAGCCGTGCGTCAGATGCCCGCCGTGCGAGAGGTTCATGCCCATGATCGTATCGCCCGGTTTGAGCATGGCAAAGTACACCGCGAAGTTCGCCTGCGCGCCCGAATGGGGCTGCACGTTGGCGTGTTCGCAGCCGAAAATTTCTTTCAGCCTGTCGCGCGCGAGGTCCTCGACGACATCGACAAACTCGCAGCCGC
>CALVLO010000081.1 GCA_944338265.1 uncultured Clostridia bacterium | reverse complement strand
GTCATCCGCGAATTTGACGACGATGACGACCGCGACGTCCGCCGCGACGACCGCCGCGACGAAGAGCAGGATCTCGACTTCTCTCTTCCCGACGAGGACGAGGAGGACGAGGGCATCGGCTCCATCTTCGACGAAGCGGGCGACGACGAGGACTTCGTCTCCGACGATCTCTTCAAGGAGGAGGACGGCGAGGAGGACGATATGTCCGACGTAGACGAAGACTTCTCCTTCGGCAATCTCTTCGGCGACGAAGACGAGGAGGAAGAGGGCTCCAAGAGCGATCTCTTCGACGATAACGACGAGGAATAACGGGAGGGAAGTATGTACGAATTAAACGATTTTAACTCTATTCAGATCAGCATCGCGTCTCCCGAAAAGATCAGGGAATGGTCGTATGGCGAGGTCACCAAGCCCGAGACCATCAACTACCGCACGCAAAAACCCGAGCGGGACGGACTTTTCTGCGAAAAGATCTTTGGTCCCACCAAGGATTGGGAGTGCCACTGCGGTAAGTATAAGCGCATCCGCTATAAGGGCATCGTCTGCGAAAAGTGCGGCGTCGAAGTCACGCGCGCCAAAGTGCGCCGCGAGCGCATGGGGCACATCGAGCTCGCCGCGCCCGTCTCGCACATCTGGTACTTCCGCGGCGTGCCGAGCAAGATCGGTCTGCTGCTCGATATGAGCCCCAAGGCACTCGAGCAGGTCATCTATTTTGCGGCGTATACCGTGCTGGATGCGGGCTATGCCAACAAGTTCCTCGCGCTGCGCCACGGGGGCGATCTCATCACCCGCGCGGGCGGGATGAACGTCGCCGTCGTCGGTCTCTCCGAGATCAAAGAGATGGGCACATATACGGCGAAGGAGGATGCAAAGGCTGCGTTCGCCGCCGCACTCAACGGCGAGCTGTGCGCCGAGGAAAAGCTCCTTTCGGACGTGCACGATCTCAATAACGTCAACGATACCGCTTCGGCGACCAAGGCAGCCACGCTGCGCGAGATGCTCGTCAAGATGCAGGAGGGCGTCATCGCGCAGTTCTATACGCTCAAAGACCGCGCCACGGAGAACGGCAAGACGTATGTTTTGCAGTGCCGCCGCGCAAGGCTCGTGCACGACGAGGCGTTCGAGAGCGAAGAAGCGCTCGCGGCGTTCATCGCTAAGACGGAAGAGGAGAGCGTCTCCTACAAGCAGGTCATCAACGATAGAAAGCTCCGCGAGATCGAGGATGAGATCGGCGAGAGCGACGTAACGGGGCTGAAAGTCGGCATGGGCGCGGAGGCGATCCGCGAACTTCTGATGGCGGTCAACCTCGAAAAGGAGAGCTTGGAGGCGAAGGAGATCATCGAGAGCAACGCCACGGGCCCCAAGCGCATCAAGGCGATCAAGCGCATCGAGATCATCGAGGCGTTCCGCAAGAGCGGCAACAAGCCGGAGTGGATGGTGCTCACCGTCCTTCCCGTCATCCCGCCCGATCTTCGTCCCATGGTGCAGCTCGATGGCGGCAGATTTGCCTCCTCCGACCTCAACGATCTCTATCGCCGCGTCATCAACCGCAACAACCGCTTGAAGCGCATGATCGAGCTCGGCGCGCCCGAGATGATCGTCAAGAACGAAAAGCGTATGCTGCAAGAGGCGGTCGACGCCCTCATCGACAACGGCAGAAGGGGCAAACCGCTGAGCGGACCTTCCAACCGCGAACTCAAATCCCTCTCGGGACTTCTTCGCGGCAAGCAGGGCCGTTTCAGACAGAACCTCCTCGGCAAGCGCGTCGACTATTCCGGTCGTTCGGTTATCGTCGTCGGTCCCGAACTCAAGATCTACCAGTGCGGTCTGCCCAAGGAAATGGCGATCGAGCTCTTCAAGCCCTTCGTCATGAAGCGCCTTGTCGAAACGAACAAGTGTCACAACATCAAGAGCGCCAAGCGCACGGTGGAAAAGGGCAAAGACTTCGTGTGGGACGTCCTCGAAGAGGTCATCAAGGAGCACCCCGTGCTTCTCAACCGCGCTCCCACGCTGCACCGCCTCTCCATTCAGGCGTTCGAGCCCATCCTCATCGAGGGCAGGGCGATCAAGATCAGCCCGCTCGTCTGCGGCCCCTTCAATGCGGACTTCGACGGCGACCAGATGGCTGTGCACCTGCCGCTCTCCATCGAGGCGCAGGCAGAAGCGCGCTTTTTGATGCTCTCCGCCAATAACATTTTGAAGCTTGCAGACGGCAAGTCGGTCATGAGCCCCACGCAGGATATGATCATCGGCGCGTACTACCTCACCATCCTCCGCCGCGAGGAGGGCAAGAAGTACGATGCGCAGGGCAGGCTCTCCGAGGAGGGCGAGGAGTATATCCCGCCCGTGTACGCCTCCTTCGACGAGGCGCTCATGAGCTACCAGCTCAAAGATGTGCACTGCCAGGACGAGATCTACGTCCGCCGCACGGTGGAGCTGCCCGCAGGCAAGTTTGCAGATCTCGAACTTCCCTACGAGCGCACCTTCGACCGCGACGCCGTCGTCCCCAACAACGGGCTGCGCGGGCATGTGTTCGTCACCAAGGATGAGGTGACGGGGCTCCTGTCCGTTACGGGCTTGCTCAAAACGACGGTCGGCAGGATCATCTATAACGACAATATGCCGCAGGATCTCGGCTTCGTCAAGCGCGAGAATCCCGAGGACTACCTTAAACTCGAACTCTCCACCGAGTTTATCGGCGGAGCGAAGGCGATCGGCAAGAAGCACCTTTCGCGCATCGTCGAGGCATGCTTCAAAACGGGGCACGCGCCCAAGGCGGCGGCTGTGCTCGATGCCATCAAGGAGCGCGGCTACAAGTATTCGACCATCGCGGCACTCACCACCTCCGTCTTCGATATGAAGATCCCGGATGAAAAGGCGGGCATCGTCGAAGAGGCGGAGCATCAGGTCGCGGGCATCGCCAAAAAGTACGCGCGCGGTCTTCTCCGCGAGGAGGAGCGCTACAACGCCGTCATCAAAGTTTGGGACGATGCGACGGATAAGGTGGCTTCCATCCTCAAAGATCAGGGCGCCAAGGATAAGTTCAATCCCATCTGGATGATGGCAGACTCGGGCGCCCGCGGCTCCATCGACCAGATCAAGCAGCTCTCGGGCATGCGCGGGCTCATGGTCAACCCGCAGGGCAAAAAGATCGAGGTCCCCGTCAAGTCGTGCTTCCGCAACGGGCTCACCGTTCTGGAATACTTCATCTCCTCGCACGGCGGCCGTAAAGGTCTTGCCGATACGGCGCTCAAGACGGCAGACTCGGGCTATCTGACCCGCCGCCTCGTCGATGTCTCGCAGGATGTCATCGTCCGCGAGGAGGATTGCTGCGCAGGCAAGCGCCCGCGCGCGACCTTCGTCAAAGCCATCACGAGCGCGGGCGGCGATATCATCGAATCGCTGGAAGACCGCCTTACGGGCAGGTTTGCCGCGGAGGATATCCTCGAACCCGAGACGGGCGAAGTGCTCGTGCCCTGCAACGAGATGATCTCCGAGACGATGGCAAAGAAGATCGCCTCCTTCGAAAAGTTCAGGGAGGAGGGCGTGCCCATCCGTTCCATCTTCAACTGCAACACCCGCTTCGGCGTGTGCGCCAAGTGCTACGGCAAGGATATGGCGACCACCCTTCCCATCAAGGTGGGCGAGGCGGTCGGCGTCATCGCGGCGCAGTCCATCGGCGAGCCCGGTACGCAGCTCACGATGCGTACCTTCCACACGGGCGGTATCGCCGCCACGGGCGACATCACGCAGGGTCTTCCCCGCGTCGAGGAGCTCTTCGAGGCGCGCAAGCCCAAGGGCGTTGCCACCATCTGCGAGTTCAACGGCAAAGTGCACCTCGATGATAGCGACAATTTGAAGCACATCATCGTCTTCGATCCCGAAACCAACGAGCGCTTCAAGGATTACGAGCTTCCCTTCAACGCCGAGCTCCTCGTCAAGGAGGGCGATACGGTCGTCCCCGGCACGCAGCTCAACGCAGGTTCGGTCAACCCGCAGGATATCATCCGCGTCGAAGGCGTCAAGGGCGTGCAGGACTATATCCTCAACGAAGTGCAGTCCGTCTACCGCTCGCAGGGCGTTGACATCAACGATAAGCACGTCGAGATCATCGTCCGCCAGATGCTCAGAAAGGTCCGCATCGAGAACGCGGGCACCACGGATATGCTCCCCGGGCAGTTCACCGATATGTTCAACTTCGAAGAGCAGAACGAGAAGACGATCATGGCGGGCGGCGTGCCCGCAACGGCAAAGCGCGTGCTGCTCGGCATCACCAAGGCGGCGCTCGCAACAGACAGCTTCCTCTCCGCGGCATCCTTCCAGGAGACGAGCCGCGTCCTCACCGAGGCAGCCATCTGCACCAAGCGCGATCCGCTCATCGGGCTCAAAGAGAACGTCATCATCGGCAAGCTCATCCCCGCAGGTACGGGCATGAAGGATTACAAGAACATCTCCGTGCAATCGACGGGCGGCTACCGCGATATGCTCCCCGCCGAAGAGATGAAGAGCGAATGATCCAACGGTCAAAATCAAAAAATCCCGCAGCAGCCTGCGGGATTTTTTTGCGGTATGCGGTCAGATCCTTCCGAGCAGTTCGTCTACGGAAATATCGAGCGTCTCCGCCGTCTTAACCAAATTGTACAGCGAGGGCGCTGCCTTGCCGCCGAGCCACTTGTAGAGCACGCTCCAAGAGAAGTTCGTCGCCTTCTGAAAGGCGTATACAGAGATGCCCCGCGCCCCGAGTAGGCTTCGGAGCCGTGCGCCGAAGGGCAAAACGGGCTTGTAGGTAAGGTCGGGCGATTGCTCGGTGAGCCCGAGCAGATAGTCGGCAGAGCAGCCGAAAAAAGCGAGCAGGGCAATAAAATTTTCATACGAAGGCGCATGCTCCGCGCGCAGATACAGCCCGAGCTTTGGGCGGGAGGTGTTCAGCGCCTGCGCGAGCGCCGTCTGATGCAGCCCGTTCTCTTGCATGAGCTCGGCAAGCCGTTCTGCGAAATTCGACAAAATAAACATATAATCGACCTTTTTCTACAAAAAATTATCTTCTCTTTCGTAACATTTTGCTTGAAGTGTTAAAAGAAAGAAGATATACTATAAGGCGATATCAAAAAGCGCCGAAAGCGTGAGCAAAGGAGAAGATCATGCGGGATATATGGCAGGAAGTGGGGCACGAGCCGTATCGCGTTACGGCAGAGGAGATCGCAGCGGAGCTGCAGGTACATATGGCGGAGCATTACCGCGGCAGGGCGCTCGCACAGGGCGGCGTCATCTTGCTGGATTTTTCCAACGGGCAGCATTTTTTGCTGCGCTGCGAGGAGATCGGGCACAATTAGTATGGCACATCCCACGGGCTGCGCCTTGCACAAAAAATTTTTTTGAAAAATTTTTGTTTTTCTCCAACAAAAGGGGCAAGTCGTGCGTTGTATAAGTGCAAGGGCAAAAAACTTGCGGCAAATCCCGATCAAGGAGAAAGAAGATGAAAAAGAAATTTTTGGCTCTGATGGCGGCAGCATCACTCTCGGCGGCGGCGCTCGCCTGCTTTGCGGCGTGCGAGAACGGGAAGCAGACGGGGGATGCGGGCATGGGCGGCGCGGGCGTCTCGCTCGAAGCGGGCGCGCGGAATGCTTACGGGCTTGGCGCCGTTACAACGGCGCGCCTTCTGGCGGGCAGCATGGCGGCAGAGCCCGCCGCGGCAAGCGCTTTGGCTGCCTCGGGCGAAGCGGGCACGGGCAGCGCCCCCCTGCCCCAAGAGACGGTGGGCACCTTCAACGAGTACTTTCAGATGCTCGATACCTTCCTCGACGATGCCGCCTTCCGCACGACGGTGACGGAGAACCCGGACGGGGCGCTCGCATACGATTATAAGCTCACCGTCGAGGGCGAACAGCTCGATGGCAGCGCCGTCTCCTACGTCATGTACTATTCGGAAGAGCAGATCGCGCTCCCGCCCGACGATGACGACGAGGTCGTGGAGGCATACCGCATCACGGGCGTGATGGAGATGGAGGGCGTCTCCTATCAAATGAGCGGGTACCGCAGCGTGGAGACGGAGCAGGAGCGCGGCGAGACGGAGCGCAGCGAAGAATTTTGGATGCGCGCGACCCATCCCGAGGACGCAGGCGCATATGTGCAGATGGACCTCGAGGCAGAGACGGAGCAGGAGCACGGCGAAAACGAGTCCGAACAGGAGTATGTGTACAGCGTCTACCGCGACGGCAAACTGTACGAGCGCACCACCGTCGCGTTTGAACAGGAAGATGAGCACGGCGGACGCGAGACGGAGTATTCGCTCGGCATCTACCGCGGCGGCGAGACGAGCTATTACGAGATCGAGCGCGCCGAGCGCAAAAACGGCGCGGTGACCATCCAAGTCAACTACCGCGTGGGCGGCGCGCGCGGGAGCTTCGTCATCACGCAGAGCGCGGAGGGTGCCTATACCTACCGCTTCGGCGATGTGCACTACGACTTCGGCGATCTCGATGATCTCTTTGGCGATTGAGCGCTTCAAGGGAGCGCTTGACGGCGCGGGCTTTCTCTGATATAATCAAAGCATCTTATATGCAAAGGAGGCGCGCGCCGTGACCCTCGATGAAGCGCTGCAGCGGCTTGCCGCGGGCGAGAAGGATGCGCTCGAAGAGATCTACCGCCAAACGCGGAAGACGGTATATTACATCGCGCTCTCCGTCGTGCGCG
>CALVLO010000080.1 GCA_944338265.1 uncultured Clostridia bacterium | reverse complement strand
GCCGTTGCTTCGCAACGGGGTGCACCCACAACGGCTCCCTTAGGTGGGGGCTGTTATATCCATTTAACTACGGAAGCGTATCCGATCGACGCTATTTATCTTACACCATTTCCCAAAAAAAAGCAAGGAATTTTGCGGGCAGAAGCCTGCAAAATTCCTTGCCGCATACAGCGCGATTTCATCAAAGGAGGGATTTATAGAGCGCGATGATATCCTCTTTGGTGGGGTCTTTGGGATTGCCGGGGCGGCAAGCATCGTCCATTGCCGACTGCGCCAAGAAGTCGAGGTCGGCTTCCTTGACGATATCCTTGAGATCCTTGGGGATGCCGACATCCTCCGAGAGCTGTTTGACGGCGGCAACGGCTGCCTTGCGTGCCTCGTCGAGCGTCATCTTCTCTACGCCCTGCACGCCCATCGCTGCAGCAATGTCGCGGTACTTCTCGCCTGTCGCTTCGGCATTGTACTCCATGACGGTAGGCAGCAAAATGGCATTTGCAACGCCGTGAGGCGTATCGTAGAGCGCACCCAAGGGATGCGCCATCGAGTGAACGATGCCGAGCCCCACATTGGAGAAGCCCATGCCCGCGATATACTGCCCGAGCGCCATCCCCTCTCTGCCTTCGGGCGTGTTGGCAACGGCGCCACGCAGAGACTTTGCGATGATCTCGATCGCCTTCAAGTGGAACATATCGCTCATTGCCCAAGCACCCTTGGTGATATAGCCCTCGATGGCGTGCGTCAAGGCGTCCATGCCCGTTGCAGCCGTAAGCCCCTTGGGCATCGAGCTCATCATATCGGGATCGACGACGGCGACGACGGGGATATCATGCACATCCACGCACACCATTTTGCGGTTCTTTTCGCTGTCAGTGATAACGTAGTTGATGGTGACCTCCGCCGCGGTGCCTGCCGTCGTGGGAACGGCGATGATGGGCACGCTCTTCTTGGTCGTGGGCGCGACGCCCTCCAAAGAGCGCACGTCCGCAAACTTGGGATTGGCGATGATGATGCCGATGGCTTTTGCGGTATCCATCGAAGAGCCGCCGCCGATCGCAATAATGCAGTCCGCCTTGCTCTTCTTGAACGCCTTCACGCCCGTCTGCACGTTTTCGATGGTGGGATTGGGCTTGATCTCCGAATAGATCGCGTAGCGGATGCCCGCCGCATCGAGAACGTCCGTAACCTTTTTGGTCACGCCGAACTTCAAAAGATCGGGATCGGAGCAGACAAAGCACTTCTTAAAGCCCCTGCCCTTGACTTCCGCGGCGATCTCTTGGATCGCGCCCTTGCCGTGGTAGCTCGTTTCATTCAAAACAAACCTGTTTGCCATTGTAGTATCTCCTTATCATTTTTTTCTATTTTACATGAATTGCGCCGAAAAAGCAACCCTCAGAGATCGAGAAAATCCTTTCTGCAATCAATTCCGAAGAGCTCGATGAGCTTGAGCATGTCCGCATCCTTGATGGTATTCTTGCGGGGAAGGTGCGCCGTGAGCATGTAGATCTGCGCGGCTTTTTCCACCGTCTCGATGAGCCCGAACGTCTCGTCCAAATTTTTGCCCGCGCCGTAAATGCCGTGCATCGCCCAGACGACGAGGCGGAAGTTTTCCATCTTCTTTGCCGTAGCGACGCCGATCTCCGCCGTCCCGCACAGCATCCAAGGCAGCACCCCTACCCCCTCGGGGAAGACGACGATGCACTCGGTGCACATTTCCCAGAGCGTGTGCGTGAATTTTTTCTCGTCGAGCTCGTGCACATAGTTCATAGCAAGCGTGTTGGTGGGATGGGAGTGCATGACCACGCGGTTTTCGGGATCGACTTTGAGGCGCGCGATGTGGCTCATCATATGCGCGGGGAACTCCGAAGTCGGGCGTCCGCCATCCGCAAAGCCCCACAGCAGCTCCACCTCCTTACCGCCCTTGCCGATGCGCACAACGCCGAGATTGGAGGCGGGATCCTTCTCCACATTCTTAAAGTACTTGCCCGTACCCGTCACGATGAAGAGCTTGCCCTCTAAGGGAGCAGCATCAAAATCCACCGCATTTACGCCCATCAGCGGGATGGTGCGGAGCACCTTTTTGAGGTCGAGGTACTCCTTTACCTCCTTCTCGTCCAAAAGATAGCTGATATTGCCGCCGTTGCGCTCATCCCAGCCGAGGCGGTACATGTTGGCGGTCGTTTCACACATTTCGCGCACAAAGGGCGCGGTCAAAATATCTTTCATCTTCTCTCCTTTAAGATCTTGCTTTCGTATGCCGCAATGGCGTCAAAATAATTTTCGTCGAGCTTGCATTGCTTCAGATACTCCTCCCACACGTCGCCGAAGGGAAGCATCTTCACGCGCTCCTGCAAATACATGAGCCGCGTGAACTCCCCCTTCTCCTGCGCAGCCTTCATCTCCTCGTTTGGAAGAAGCAGCGCATAGAGAAGCGCCTTCTCGACGGAGCGCTGCCCCGTCACCCATGCAAAGACGCGGTTGATGGAGGCATCAAAGTAATCGAGCGCGATCATCACCCGTTGCAGCGCGTCGCTGCGCACGATCTCCTTGCAGATCTCCTTGAGCTCGTCCTCAAAGATAACGACGTGATCGGAATCCCAGCGGACGGGGCGGGAGACGTGCAGCGCCACCCGATCGTGAAAGCAGAGCATGGCAGGAATCTTATCGGAGACGACCTCCGTGGGATGATAGTGCCCGTTATCGAGCAGCGAGCAGATGCCGCGCGTCGCCGCATAATTTTGGCAGAACTCGTTGGAGCCCACCGTATAGCTCTCGACGCCGATGCCGAACACCTTGCTCTCGAGCGCGGGGATGACCCACTTCTTGTCGTAGCCCTTCAAGATCTCGTCGAGCGACTTCGCATAGCGGAGACGGGGCGAGAGTCGGTCGGCGGGAACATCCTTATAGCCATCCGGGATCCAGAGATTGACAAGGCAGGGGCTCCCCATCTCCCTGCCGAGGTAGGCGGCGATCTCCATACAGCGCCTGCCGTGCTCCACCCAAAAGGCGCGGATCGCTTCGTCGGGCGAGGAGAGCGTCAAGCCGTCCTTCATCTTGGGATGGGCAAAGAAGGTCGGGTTGAAGTCGATTCCCTCCACCCCGTGCTCCTTTGCAAACTTCACCCAAGGCGCGAAGTGTTCGGGGCGGTATTGATCGCGGTCGATCTTGCCCCTCTCCGCGCCCAAAAACGCATAGCTTGCATGCACGTTGATGCGCTTTTTGCCAGGCATCAGCGAGAGCGCGAAGGCATAATCCGCAAGCAGTTCTTCGGGCGTGCGTGCGCGCCCGGGATAGTTGCCCGTCGTCTGAATGCCGCCCGTAAGCGTTTGGGCGCCCTCAAAGCCGAGGACGTCGTCCCCCTGCCAGCAGTGCACGGAGATGGGCACCGCTTTGAGCGCTTGCAGCGCGGCGTCCGTATTTACGCCGAACTGCGCATACGTCTTTTTTGCTTCCTGATAGCTCATTGTCTGTCTCCCTTATAAAATATTTTTTAACAGAGTCCGCACCGCAGCGCGGCGCAGCCTCGCTTTGCCGTTAAGACTGCATCTGCACTTTGAGGTTGCCGAGCGCCGTAGCCTCGATGGGCAGCGCCACAACACGCACGCCGCACGCCGCTTCCGTCAGTTCGTTGAGCCACTTGTTTTTTGCGCCGCCGCCCACGATATAGAGGGTATCGAAGGACTTGTTTGTGCAGCGCGCGAGCGCTTCGAGCGCCCTCTTGTAGCCGAGCGCAAGGCTCCTGTGCGCGCAGCGGAAATAGTCGCCCGCCGCAGAAGGTTTTGTTTTGAGGGTCGCATCGAACGCCGCCCGCATGGAGGCAGGCGCGAGAAAAATCGCGTCGTTGACGTCAACGGTCTCATCAAAGGAACTCGCCTTGGCGGCGTTCATCACTTCGTCGAAGGTGCTCTCGGGCGCAAGCTCCGCCTTCAGGCGGTTGATGACCCACATACCCATGATGTTTTTGAGAAAGCGGAAATACCCCACGCCGCCCTCGTTGGTAAAGTTTTGGCTGCGGGCTGCCTCCGAGCAGATCGCCTTGGATACCTTTGCGCCGAGCAGCGACCAAGTCCCGCTCGAGAGGAACGCCCCCTCTGCGGTCGGGATGCCCCCTACCGCGCTCGCGGTCTCGTGCGCGGGGCAGAGACGGACTCCGGCATCGCCGCCCACTTCCGCCGCGACTTCCGCAAGCAGACTGCCTGCCCTGCTCCCCGGCTGCGTGAGCCGCGAAAAGAGGCGGGCGGGCAAGCCGAGCGCGGAGATCAGCGCGCCGTCGTATTCGCCCGTCCCGGCATTCACAAGCCCCGTCGTCGTCGCGTTGGTGTACTCGTGCACTTTGGCACCCGTGAGCTTATAGGTGAGATACTCGGGGATCATCAAAAAGTCGGTCACGTCGGACAGCCTGCCGCGGGCGAGGTCGTCGCTGAGCTGATAGATGGTATTAAATGGCTGGAATTGGATGCCCGTTCTTTCATACAACTCGGAAAATGGCACCTTTTGATGCACCGCCTTCACCGCGTCCGCCGTTCTGCCGTCGCGGTAGGCATAGCAGGGAAGCACCTCCTTCTCTCCCCGCATGAGGACGTAATCGACCGCCCATGTATCGATGGCAATACGCGAAACGGGATATTTTGCAAAGGCGGCTTTGATCCCCGCCTTCACATGCGCAACGAGGGCGGCAATGTCCCATACGAGATGCCCCGCCTCCTCCTTTACGCCGTTGGGGAAGCGGTACACCTCCTCGGTGTGCAGCGCGCCGCCCTCCTGCCATCCGACGATGTGCCGCCCGCTCGAGGCGCCGATATCGACCGCCAAATAATATTTCATACGCCTTTCCTCCCTTGCTCCTCGATTATATGCCGCGCAGAAAAATAAAACAAGGTCGTGATTTTTCCAAATTCCTATCTTTTGTTGACTTTTTTCCGCAAATATGCTATCCTTTTTGTATGGACGAACGCATCATCGCATCGCTCACCCGTCTCACGGCGGAAGAGCGCAATATCCTGCGCGGGCAAGCCGTACAACAGGCGGACTATTCCCTCTCGGAAGCCTTCATCGTCAACAGCGCCAAGCTCCTCGAGGGCAAGGAGCTCGATCTGCGGCTGCACACCCGCTTTATCGACTTCCCCGAACACGGGCACGACTATATGGAATTTATGTATGTGTATGCAGGGCACATTTCGCACGTCATCGGAAAGGAGACCCTCTCCCTCGAAAAGGGCGATATCCTCTTCCTCAACCGTCATGCGCGCCACAGTATCCGGCGGGCAGAACGGGAGGATATCGGCATCAACTTCATCGTCTCCAATCCCTTTTTGCAGGCGATCCTGCCACAGGTGGAGAACAACCCCGTTATGAGCGGCTTTCTCGCCAATAACTTCGATGCCGCAGGCGAGGCGGAATACCTCTTCTTTCATACCCGAGACTGCTTCCCCATCCGCAATCTGATGGATAACCTCATCTATGCCGTCGTCAACCGCTCCGAGGCGGTGTATGCGGGGATCGTCTCCCTCCTCTTTTCCTATCTCGCCCACTACCGCGATACGCTCGCAAACGCCCTGCGCCTCTCCTCACCCGATGCCAAGCTGCGCCGCGCCGTGCTCGATTACCTCGGGCGGTACTACCCGACCGCCACCCTTGCCGATCTCGCCGCCCGCCTCGGCTACGCGCAGGCATACCTCTCGCGGCGCATCCGCAGCGTGTTCAAAGAGACCTTTCAGATGCTCTTACAGGAGACGCGCCTGCACGCCGCGGAGACCTTGCTGCAAACGACGCAGCTCGGCGTCGAGGAGGTCGTCCACGCCGTCGGGTACGAAAATCAGAGCTACTTTTACCGCATCTTTGCGCAGGCACACGGCATGACGCCGCACAAATACCGCAAGCAGCTCCTTTCATAGCAAAAAAAAACGGGCAAACGCCCGTTTTTTGCTTGCACAAGTTTATTCTTCCAGCATTCTGATGAGCTGCGGCAGATCGACGCTCGTCAGAATATTGACGATCTTATCCCCCACATAGCCCGTCTCGGTGACGAGCACGGCGAGCAGCTTTCTGTTTTCTTCAAAGGCATCGATCGCCTCCTGCACCGTATTGTCCCGCCCGAGCACTTTATAGAAGCGATACAGATCCTCCTCGCGCAGCACGTCGAGGCAGGGCGTGCGCAGGAAGGCATCCATCTCCTCCCCCCGTTCGAGCGCCTGCCCCACCACGCGCACGACGCGGCGGTTATTGAGAACGCCGAGCATGCGCCCCTTGCGGTAGACGGGCAGGTTGGAATAGTTGGTCTGCGCAATGCGGATGAGCGCATCCGCGAGCGTCGCGTCCGCATCGATGCCCGTCACGTTCTTATCCCGCAGCGCGGAAAGCTTGGGCGGCGAACTCAAAAGCTCCGCCACATGGCAGATGAGCTGCGTAAGATCGTCGCACGGTTCGGCAATGATGCGGTTTTTCTTGCTCTCGTGCACGATGACGTTCCGCAGCCGCGCGCACAGCAACAGATCGTCCTCATAGCGGCGCACCGTCTTGTTGAACTCGGCACAGCGGCGAACGAGATCGGAAAACTGCAAATTCCCCTTGCCGCGGTAAATGGCGCGCATGCGGGAATCGATGGTGTTGTAGGCGGAGATAAATTCAACTGCATTACTCATAAGACTATTATAGCACATTTTTCCGCGATGCGCAATCCCTAAAATTCACGCCGCCGCGCGCGCAGAAAGCCGCGTTGGCGCGTCTCGACGAGGTGGTACTCCTGCTCGCGCTCCAACTCAAAGCAGCACGGGCTCGCGGGGGAAGCAAACCTGAGCTTCCCGCCCGCATCCGCCGCGGCGGCATAGCCGTAGCCGCACAGCAGCACGGGGATGCCGCAAAAGAAGGCGTGCGCGCGGATGAGCAGCCCCTCGAGCGCGTCGCTGAACT
>CALVLO010000079.1 GCA_944338265.1 uncultured Clostridia bacterium | reverse complement strand
CTTCCCCCGAGGGGGAAGGGGGACCGCCCGCGGTGGATGAGGGGCTCTCCCCCGCCTCCCCCAACGCAGGCGGCAAGCAACGCTCCGCCCCTCGCAACCCATCCTCCCTGCCGCCGAGCGCATCGCGCTCGGCGGCTTTCCCCCCAAACCCTTCGGCGTTAATGGGGGGTATTTGGCGCCGACCGCCAAACTTCGACAAATTCTGCAAACGGCAACAAAAAAGACCGTACCCTATGGGGAACGATCTTCCTTGGTTAGTTTCTGCTTCTCTTCCGCGCGGCTTCCGCCTTCTTTCTCTTCTTGACGGAAGGCTTCTCGTAAAACTCCTTCTTGCGAAGGTCACCGATGATGCCGTCGCGCGAGCACTTTCTCTTAAAGCGGCGAAGCGCGCTCTCAAGATTTTCGTTATCACCGACTTTGATCGTGGACATATCTCTCTACCCTCCTTCGCCGAAGCACTTACTCGCAACCTGATTGCCCGAATATTATAGCAAAGGCGGAAAAGCTTGTCAATTTTTTTCGCCCGCATTTTGCATTTTCAAAGGCGGAATTTTTCCGCCTTCTCGGCAAGAAATTCATACGAATTTCGCAGCTCCTTGGGCTCGGCAAAATCTTTGGCATAATTTTCGATGAGCACCGCCCCCGCAAAGCCGAGATCTTTCAGCCGCGCAAAGAGCTCGTCGAACGCGAACACGCCCCGCCCGGGAAGGCACATCTCCCCCGCGGAAGTGAGATCGCTCACATGCACGGTCGCAAGGCTTTCGCCCATCTCGGCAAGAAACGCCCGCCAATCGTAGCCCGCAATGCGCGCCTGTTTGAGATCGAGCACGCCGCCAAGCTCCGGGCAGGCGCGGCGGAGAGCGGAAAACACGCCAGGGCGGTCATAGAGCGCCCACTCCACATTCTCGTAGCACAGCCGCACGCCGTAACTTGCGCAGCGCGTAAAGATCGTTTGCGTCGCCTCGGCAGCACGCGGCAGATCTTCACGGAAGGTGCGTTTGATGCGCGCAATGCCATGGAAGGTATAATGCTTCGCCCCGAGGATGCGCGCCGACGTCATCGCCTTATCCAGCATCGCATAGGCATCGGCAAGAACGCGCGGATGCGCCGCATAGAGCTGCGGCTCGAACTGCGTATTGAGAACGTGCACGGAATGCACGCGCACCGCCCCCTTGCACGCGGCGAGCTGCGCCGCAAACGTCGGCTCGTACTCGCTGAAAGAGGTGAGAAAGACCTCCGCACACGGCACCCCCCACTCCGCAAAGAGCGGGAGCGCCTCCTCGTTGTTGCGCTTCAAAAAGAGCGACGCCGTAGAAATGCCGACCTGCATCAGAAATACTTCTCCACGATCTCATCCGCGGCTTGCTCCATCCACCCCTTGGTGCAGTACAGGGTGAGAATGGTAAAGCGGTCGCGGATCTTATATGCCTCAAAGAGCATCTTCCGCATGGTGTCCTCGGAAATGCCGAGCGCGGAAAAGCGCGTCGGACAGGAAAGTGCCTTCAAAACGCCCTCCGCATACGCGGGCGGGGGCAGTTTTTCCGCCTCGGCATACACTTTCTCGCACCCGTCGAAGGCAGGGCGGGCGGAAAGCGTCTTATAGAGGTAGAGCGAGACCATCGTCCCAAGCCCCACCTTCACCCCGTGGAGGGGGATGCGCTCCCCGCGGCGCAGAAAGTCCATTTCGAGAAAGTGGCTCATATGGTGCTCCGCGCCCGAAGCGGGGCGGGAATTGCCCGCGATCACCATCGCATAGCCCGAGATGAGGAGCGCCTCCATCAGCTTTTGCGCGCCCGCCGCATCGCCGCGCACGAGCGCGGGCAGGCTCTCATCGCAGGCGGAGACGGCGCCGCGCATGAGCGAGAACGCCTCCTCGTTGACCTGCTCCCCCGTGAGATAGGAGGAGATGCGCCAATCGGCGAGGCAGCAGTACTTTGCGAGGATATCCCCCACCCCCGCGCCGATCATGACGGGCGGCGCCTTGGAAAGGAGGTCGAAATCCATCAAAATATCGGAGGCTGCCTGCGCAGTGCGGGTGATCTTGAACCCCCTTTCGATGAGGGGCGTCACAGAGGAAGAGAAGCCGTCCATCGAGGGCGCGGTAGCATACACGCCGCTCGGCTTGTGCGTCAGAAATCCCGCATACTTGCACAGGTCGTTGAGCGTGCCCGCCCCCACGGCGAGCAGATAATCGTACCCCTCGCCCCCTTCGGCGACCATGCGCACCGTCGCCTCATCGGCAACGGGCTCGGGCGAAGGCAGCACGAGCATGCCGCACTTGACGGCATTTGCCCCCACCATGTCCGCGACGGGCTGCGCAAAAACGCGCGTCGTCTCATCGCAAACGATAAGCACCCGCCGCCCCCGCATGCGTTTGGAGAAGGCGGGGAAGCCCCCGTCCGTCTTGCATTCGGCATGAATGCCGAACTTTTGAGAAAGCGCCTGAATGTCCATAAAGATCCTTATCCCGTCTTCCCGCGTCCGCAACGCGGAAAAACGTGCGAACTCTTCCCTCTGATCTCTTGCGCAAGGAGGCTGCGCCTCCGCCCGCAAAACCCTGGCTGCGGTACATATTCAAACGAGTGAGCCGCCGCGCGCTATACTGTTGCTATTTGCGCGCGATCGCAAAAAACCGCGCACAAAGCGTATGCGGTGCGGGGTTTCCTTAAACTCACGAAATTTCTTTTTGTCAGTTCAAAAAGAAATCTGTGAAATTACTTGCAAATAAAGTTGCAGACGATGCCCTCGTCGTAATCGCCGAAGCCCTTGCCGAAGATGGTCACGCCGCCGCAGTGCTCCGCCGTCTCGGGTACGGCAATGCGCAGGCGGATCTGCTCCCCCGCCATGAGCCCCAAATCGGCGATGCGCGTCTCACTGACGCGGACGCCGCCCAGGTAGGTGCCGTCCTCCCCCACGGTGAGCACCACCTTCTTGCCGTACTGCCCCAAATTCCCGTACCACCACGGCGGGCTCGCCGTCCCGGCGCGGTCGTTGTACTCGCCCTTGCTGTGGTAAACGCCGAGCGGCTTGCCGTTGATGAAAAAGGAGATGTCGCTCGGATAATACGCCGCGTACCCGGGCGCCTCGGAGGCAAGCTCCATCGAGAGCTGCAGCTCGCGCACGTCGGCATCCTCCGCAAGATGATTGGGGATGAGGTACTCCACATAGCCGCTCGCAAACCACAAGATGCCCGCGCGGAAGCGCTCGGAATAGGAAAAACAGGCGGGATCGTCAAATCTTCCCACAACGTGCTCGCCCGTCGCAAGCCCGCAGGTGGGCAGAACGTCGTAATCGACATAGTGCCCCACGTCGATATGCACCGACTCCGCGCGCCCCTCCTCCGCAGGACGGGCAACAAAATCGATGACCACCTTGTCCGTGGCGAGCGAACAGATCTTCTGCGTGCCGCGGATGCCGGACGAGGTGGAAATATCGATGAGCCCCGCCGCATGCAGCTTTTTGATGTGCGCCGTGATGGCGCCGTTGGAGACGTCGAACCGCTTGGCAAAATAGGCAAGATTGAGCTCGCCGTTTTGCAGCAGCTCATCCAGAATGCCGAGGCGGACTTCGGAATCAAGCGCCTCATACAGAATGCGCCCCTGTTTGAAATCTTTCAAATAGATCATGGCAACCTTCCTTTTCGCCTCCCATTATACCCCCTCTCGCCGCCCTTTGTCAATCATATTTTTTCCGCCCGCCTCGACTGTTTCAAAGAAAAGTAAACAAAACCACCCACTCCCCTACCCTTGCCTCCCCTGTGTAAGGGGAGGTGGATTGCCGTAGGCAAGACGGAGGGGTTGTTATCCTATTCCCACCCCTCCCCTTGCCTCCCTCTTGGAGGGTGAGCGGCGCGTTATGCGCACCAGCGCAGTGCGCTGTGCGCGCGCCGTGCTCTATTCCCGTGCCTCCCTCTTAGAGGGAGGTGTCTGCGCGGCTCCGCCGCGCAGACGGTAGGAGTTGAGGATAAATGTGCCCCCCTTAACGCGGCAACGCCGCTTTAAGGGGGGATGTCGCGTCAGCGACAGGGGAGTTTCCCGCCCCCCTTAATACTTGTTTTAAGGGGGGATCCCCACTTGCCTTCCCCCTTGGGGGAAGGGGGACCGCTTGCGGTGGATGAGGGGCTCTCCCCCGCCTCTCCCAACGCAGGCGGCAAGTTCTCATCCACTTGGCTCCCTCTTGGAGGGGTGAGCGGCGCGTTATGCGCATCAGCGCAATGCGCTGTGCGCGCGCCGCGAACTAAGAAATCGCCATTTCAGCGGCGATTTGTGTCCGACACGAGGAGAAAGTCTTGCTTGCAATAGATTTTCAACGAAGTGGCGCACGAGCGCTTCGCGCGAAGTACCGCAGGCGGCACTCTACCTTGGTGCCGCCAAGACACCGTCACGAAGTGACTGAGAGAGTTCCCCGCCCCCCCTTAACACTTGTTTTAAGGGGGGAAAGCCGCCGAGCGCTCTGCGCTCGGCAGCAGGGGGGATATAGAAAACAGCGCAACCAACAAAAACCCTTATCCCCTCCTTACCCTCCCCTTGAACAACAAGGGGAGGCAAAAAAACAACCCCAAAACAACCCCTTTGCCTCCCTCTTTGAGGGAGGTGTCGTTGCCGCGCTGCGGCAACGACAGTGGGAGTTCTCCCCTTCACACCCCCAAAAAAACGCAAAAGAGCTCCGACTCAAAAACGGAGCTCTTTCCATCGCCGGCAAAGGCGGTTTTTACAGCATCGACGCCGCACTCTTATCGGCAATAAGCGTGCAATCGGGGTGCAGCTGCAAGACGGATGCAGGGACCTGTTCCGTCACCGCGCCCCTCACCATCTTGCGCACGGCTTCCGCCTTATTCGCCCCGCTCGCCAAAATGACGATCTTCTTCGCCTGCATAATATCGCGGATGCCCATCGTAAACGCCTTGCGCGGCACCTCGGAAATATCGGCAAACAGCCGCGCATTGTCCTTTACCGTGCTCTCGGCAAGCTCCACAACGTGCGTCCCGCTGCCGAACGGCGTTCCCGGCTCGTTGAAGGCGATATGCCCGTTGCTGCCGAGCCCCAAAAGCTGCACGTCCCGCGGGAGCTGTTGGAGCAGCGTATCGTACCGCGCGCACTCCTTCGCCTCGTCCGCCGCCATGCCGTTCTCGATATTCGTATTCTCGTGGTCGATGTTCAGCCCATCGAACAAATTCTTGCGCATGAAGTACGCATAGCTCTGCTCATGATCGGCGGGCAGCCCCTTGTACTCATCCAAATTCACCGTGCGGATATGCGCATAGCTCGTCCCGTTCTTCTCCCGCTCGGCAATGAGGTTGGCATACACGCCCAAGGGCGTCGTGCCCGTGGCAAGCCCCAGCACGGCGTAGGCGTTCTGCTTCACCGTATCCAAAATCAGCCGCGCTCCCTTTGCGGAGAGCTCCTTATAATCTTCTACAATTACGATCTTCATCTGTAGTCATCCTCCCGTTCGTTTATTGAAATTTTGCGATCGTCTCTTTGACCTGCCGCTTGAAGCGGTCGATATAGCCCGTAACATATTCCGCGATGTCCGTCTTCTCATCCATCAGCGGGGTGAGGTCCATCGCATAGTTGAGCGCCGCATAGGTATCGCACGCATGGCTTGCGGAGAAGGTGGCATGCGCGAGCCTGCGCCCCTCGGCGGCGAGGTCATACCGCTTGCCGCCCACGATCTGGCTGTCGAACACGGCAGAGAGGCAGCGCATGAGGTTGGGGCGCGGACCGCAGTCCAAAAAGACCTTCTCCTCATCGCACATCCAATCGAGATCGCGCCACACTTCGCAGCCGAACACCTTTTCGGGGCGCTCCTCCTTTTTGAGCATGCGCAGCGCGGCGATCACCTTTAAGGCAGTTGCGATGTGCGTCTCGTGCTTATCGGCAAGATTGTGCATGTAGAGATATTTGGGCTTCGCCCTGCGGATGAGCGCGGCGAGCTCCTCGGCGATCTGCCCGTTCTTTGCATCCTTCACCTCTTTGGAGGGATGTCCGAGCATGGCGAGGAAGCCGTATTCGCCGACGCAGGCAGCCTTCTCCTGCTCGACGACGCGCACCGCCTTCATCTCCTCATCGGTATAGTCGGCGTACAGCCCGCTGCGGGGGCTCCCCGCGCCGTCCGTAACGACGACGGCGCCGAACCACTTCTCCTTGCTGCCGAAGCACTCCGCAATGGGCGCATACGCCATAAATTCAATGTCATCCTGATGCGCGGAGATGGCAAGGTGCGTGGTGCGCCCGAGTGCCGCCTCTTCCGCCGTCCCGTCCGGAATATAGAGCTTCATACATTGCCTCCCTTGGAAAGAAATGCCGCGCCGACGAGCCCCGCATCGTTTTTGAGGCTCGCCGTCACGATCTTGACGGGCGCATAGGCGCCGTGTCCCAAAATGCGCGCATCGACGAGCGCCTGCAAGGGTTGCGTGAGCGTCTCGCCCTCCGCGCTCACCCCGCCGCCGAGGAGCACCGCCTCGGGGTGGAAGGCATTCACAACATTGGCGATGCCCTCCGCGAGGTCTTCGAGATATTGCGCGACGACCGCTTTCGCCGTCTCGTCGCCCGCGCGCATGCCGTCGAACGCCGTCTTGCCGTTTACCGCATCAAGCGCGGGGCAGATCGTCCACAGCGCGCTCTCCCTGTGCGCCTCCATCGCGCGCCGCGTGCCGCGGATGAGGGCAGAAGCCGAGGCGTATGCCTCAAAGCAGCCGCGCCTGCCGCAGGAGCAGGGCTCCCCGCCCGCCTTTAAGACGGTATGCCCGATCTCTGCACCCGCGCCGAGCTCGCCCGTGAACAGCTTGCCGCCGAACACGATGCCGCTCCCCACGCCCGTGCCGAGCGTGAGCATGACAATGCTCTTATACGCCTTCCCCGCGCCGCTAACGTACTCGCCGTATGCCGCGGCGTTCGCGTCGTTCGCAAGCACGACGGAGATGCCGAGCTTTTGCGAGAGATCTCTCGCAAAGGGCTTGTTCTCCCAGCCGAGGTTTCCGCCCGTGACGACCATGCCGTGCTCGCCGTCGATGACGCCCGGGCAGCCGATGCCCACCGATTGCGGCGCACCCATGTCCGCGGTCAT
>CALVLO010000078.1 GCA_944338265.1 uncultured Clostridia bacterium | reverse complement strand
CTGTTCTCTGCGCCCGGCAAAAACGTCTCCAAACAGACGGCGATTTTTGCTGCAACTTCCGGCGGGCTTTGCGTTTTGGCGGGGATCGCCATGTGCGTTGCGAGTACGTCTTACGCGGCAGAAATGGGTGAAACGTGTGCGGCGGGGCTTGTGCAGCCCATCATTTTGATGGTGCTCGGCGTCTTTGTATGCGTTGCTGCCGTCGTTGGTGCTCTGCTCGGAAGGCGGCGCGCTGCCGATGGGGTCATGGCAGAAGCGCCTTTTGAGGGATCGCAGGAAGCGTAAGCCTTGCCTTGTGAGGGAAAGATAGATGAAAACAAGCGCCCGCGGCGGAAAGCTGCGGGCGCAAAATTAGCAAGCCGCCCGCCGCAATTTTGCGGCGGGCGGCAGCGTTCAGAGCGTTATCATGTGGCGCTTGCCGCAATCGGGCACGGCAATGTGCGTAAAGCCGATGGCGCGCAGCGCTTCGCACACTTCGGCGCGCCCGTCGCCCACGCGCGCCGCGTCGTGCGCGTCGGAGGCAAAGGAGATCAGCCTTCCGCCCAAGGCAAAGTACCTTGTTAAAATGTCGGTGTTCGGCAAAAACCTGCCCGCGCTCCGCCCCGAGGAGTTTACCTCCAAGATCTTCTCCCGCGAAATGATGCCCTGCAAGATCTCATCGATGAGGGGCGCGTAGTCCGCATAGCGGAGAAGGGGATCGGGGTAGGGCGCATTGCGCGCAACGTAGCCGATATGCCCCACAATATCGTAGGGATAGGGCGCGGCGAGGCTCTCTTTTACCCGCAGCAGATAGCCGCGGAACGCCTCCTCCTTCGTCTTGCCGCGAAAGTACGCGCCGAACCACACGTCCGTGCCGTCCACCGTATGCACGCTGTTCACGATGAAGTCGGGCGCATAGGTGCGGATCGCCTCGGCATACATTGCCTGCGCCTTTTTATCGGGCGAAAAACCGAACTCTCCGCCAACGAGGAGGCGGGTACCATGTCCGCGTTCCGCCTGCAGGGCGCGCGCCGCGGCAAAGTATGCGGGCGCATCGATCATGGGCACCTGCTTGCCCTCGCAGAGTACATGCTCTGCAAGATAGTCGTAGTCGAAGTGTTCGGAGATGCCGTAGTATTGCAGCCCGAGCGCCTCGGCGCGGGCAAACATCTCCGCGAGCGGTGTGCGCCCGTCTGCGGAGAAGGTGCTGTGGGTGTGAACGTCTGTAAGGATCATGCCCTCATTATAGCACGTCTTCCTGCAAAATGCAACGCTCAGAGCACGCGCCGCGCCGTTACAAAGTACTTTTGCCGCGTGGCGGACATCTGTTCGATGACGGCATAGTCGCTTGCCGTGTGCAGGATATAATTCTCGCCGAGGTAGAGCGCCACATGCCCGATGCGCTCCACACCCGTCTTGTTGTAGCGCTGCGCGTTGGTGTAAAAGAGCAGATCGCCCCGCTTGATATTTGCCCATGTGACGGGCGTGCCCTGTTTCACCTGCGTGCGGGTGGTCACGTCGAGCAAGATCCCCGCGCCCTTGTAAAAGATATATTGCATGAGCGATGAGCAGTCGAAGGCGCTCGTCGTAAAGTTTTTCAGAAAGTGCCCCTTGCCGTCGTGCAGGCGCACCGCGCCGTACACATAGGGCACGCCGAGGAGTTTGAGCCCCTCGTCGATGACGCGCTCGATCGCATCGTCCGCCTTGGGCAGGGTGGCAACGGAGGTATATGCCGACTTGGCGCTCACATAGGCGGTCGTGCCGCGGTAGCGCGTCTCGTACCAATCGCCCGTCTTCCTTTCAAGGTGCAGCATGTCGCCGCTTTCCACCTGTCCGAGCGAAGCATATCCCGTGCCCGCGCCCCTGCGCACGTTGAGCCCGTTTGTATGCACGCGCACATACGTCGCCTTGGCAGGCTGCGGCGGGGCGGGTTCGGGCGTCGGTTCGGGTTCGGGAGCGGGCACTTCCTCTGCGGGTACGTCCTCTTCGGGCGCTTCGGGGATTTCTTCTTCCGGGATTTCGGGCATCTCCGGCATCTCGGGCACTTCGGGGAGCACGGGCTGCTCGGGTACGGGCTGTTCGGGGGTGACGGCGGTCTCGCCGCTGCCGCATGCCGCCATCACGGGCAGGGTACCGAGAAGCAGCGCGAGCGCGCAGGCGGCGGAGGAAAAGAGATGTCTCTTCATGGGTGTTACCTTCCTTTTGTGAATTTCTGCCCGTATTGTATCAGTTCCGTCCTTCCGCTTGCAAGAAAATCATACAGGTGAGCATTTGGCAGCGGAGGGAAATTCAGGGATTGACGAACGCCGCACGCCGTGGTATAATAAAACGCGCCGCAGGGGCGGCGAGGAGGCATCTATGGAACTGAAAAGTTGGGACGGAAAACAAATTTACGTCCATTTGTGGGAGGAGGCGCCTTCGCCGCGCGGCGTGGTGCAGATCGTGCACGGCATGACGGAGCATGCCGCCCGCTACGAGGCATTCGCGCGCTATCTGAACGAGCACGGCTTTATCGTCGCGGCGGATGATCACCGCGGGCACGGCAAGACCGATCCCTCCACCCTCGGGTGGTGTGCGGGCGATATGTTTTCGGATACCGTCCGCGACGAGGCTGCCGTTACCGATGCGCTCCGCGAAAAATATCCGTCGCTGCCATGCTTTCTCTTCGGCTTCTCTTACGGCTCCTTCCTCACGCAGAGCTATCTCGGCAGATACGGCGAGAAGCTCGCGGGCGCGGTGATCGCGGGGAGCAGCTATAAAAAGGATCTCGAAGTGTACCTCGGCTCCGCCGTCGCCGCGCTCGGCAAGGCGTTTTGCGGAAGAAAAAAGCCCGCGCGGTTCATCGAGAAACTCTCCTTCGGCGCATATGCCAAGAAGTTTGAAGACGGCGAATGGCTGAGCGCCGATGCGGAGAACAATGCCCGCTACCATGCCGATCCGCTGTGCGGCTTCACCTGTTCGCATCAATTTTACGCCGATTTCTTCCGCGGGCTCAGGCGGCTGTACACCAAGGCGTATATTGCGGGGCTGAAAAAAGATCTGCCCGTTTTCATCGTCTCGGGCGCGGAAGATCCCGTCGGCGGCATGGGCAAGGGAGTCAAGAAACTGTATCGTTTTTACACGCAAAAGGCAGGAATGCGCAGCGTTTCGCTGAAACTCTTCGAGGGTTCGCGCCACGAGTTTTTGAACGAGGCGGCGGGGCGCGATGAGAGGTGGAAGAAGGTCCTCGCCTTTTTCGAGGCGCATTGCGGCGCAGGGGACGTGCAGGAAAAAGAGGAATAAAGAGAGCCGCCCGCGTGCAATTGCACGCGGGCGGCACTTTTGCCGTTGTTTTAGTTGACGACTTTGGGATCGAAGTTGAGCGTGTACTTGTTCGCGCCGCGGTCATCGGGGAAGATGGTCGCGCCCGAAACGACGGGGAGCGTGAGCGGGTTGACGAGCGCATCCGCCGTCAGATTGGTCACCGCCGCCCGAAGATAGGGGAAGATGGTCTCCGTCGCGTTGATCGCGAAGATGCGCTTGTCCTCTTCCGTCTCCATGTTCTGCACTTCAAACACGCCCACAAAGCGCGCCAGAAGGTTGAAGGGCTTGGGGGATTCCTCCGTGCTCTCGATCTTGCACTCCAATACAACAATGTTGATCTTGGGGTTTTCCGTCACATGGCGGATCTGACGGGAGAAGAGGGGCTTGATCTCGAATTTGGTATCGGGCGTCGCCTTCACGGGGTTGACTTTGAACGAGAGCTCGTCCGCAGTCAAAGCTTTCAAAGAATATTCGATCATTTTTCTACCTCGGATGATTTTTTGGTATAATTCATTTTACCACCCCGCGCCGAAAATGTCAATGCTTTCCCGCGGCTGCATTTTGGATTTTAACGCCATCGGCGGCAGATCTGCCGCATTGTCCGCGTAAAAGTGCGCGGGGCGGGACAGACTGTCGGCATGGGCATTTCTTCTGCGGCGCGCGGCGGCAGGGTGCGCGCCGCCGCGTTTCTCTTTTTCCTCTTCTCCTTTCTCGGTTGGGGATTGGAAAAGTTTTGGTTTTTTATCGCCTACGGCGTGAATGAGCCGCGCGGCTTTCTCACGCTGCCGTTTTGTCCCATCTACGGTTTTTCTCTGCTTGCCATTCGCGCGCTGCTCGGCGAGCCCTTCCGCCGCGGGCTCGCCTATCCGTGGAATGCACTCTTTTTTCTCGGATACGCTCTGCTTGTGGCGCTCATCGCTTCGGCGGCGGAGCTTGCGACGGGGCTCTTGTTCGAGCACGCCTTCGGCGAGCGGCTGTGGCTGTATTCCTACTGCCAATACAATCTGCTCGGTTATATCTGCCTTCCCGCGAGCGTGGGATGGGGCTTTCTCATCCCCGTCGCGCTGCAAGCGGTGTGGTTCCCGCTCGAGCGCCTGCTCGCGCCGCGGCGTTGGGTGGGGTATGTTAGCGCCGTGCTTGCAGTTATGCTTGCCGCCGATTTTTTCCTTACGGCGTTTTTGTGAAGACGCACTCTCCCGCGCGGTACACGGTGAGGATGCGGGTTTGTTCCAATTGCTTCGGCGGAAGGGAAAGGGGATCGCGGTCGCATACAAGAAAGTCCGCCCGCATGCCCTCCGCAATGCGCCCGCGGTCGGCAAAGCCGTACTGCCGCGCGGCGTTTCGGGTGAGCGCAAGGAGCGCCTCCCGCACGCCGATCTCCTGCCCGCGGAACTGCGTGCCGTCCGCCGTCGTCCGAGAGACTGCGCACGCCGCCGCTTCAAGGGGCGCGGGCTTGCAGACGGGGCTGTCCTGATGCAGCGTAAAGGGGATGCCCCGCAGGAGGGCGCTCCGCGCGGGCGAAATGCGCCCGGCACGCTGCCTTCCGAGTTGTTTGCGGTGCACGTCTCCCCAATAGCGGATATGTGCGGGGAAAAAGGAGAGGAAGACGCCGAGCTCCGCGGCGCGGTCTAAAAGATCCTCTCCCATGATCTGCGCGTGAATGACGACGGGGCGGATGCGGTTGCGGGCGGCGGGGGAGAGCTGCCCGAGCGCATGCAAAAAGCGGGCGATGGCGCCGTCGCCGTTGCAGTGTGCAAGCAGCTGTGCGCCGCGGGCGGCTGCAAAACGGCAGGCTTCGCGCACCTCTGCCTCCGTCATCGTCGCGGTGCCGTAACCGCCGCCCGTGTAGGGGGCGCGGAGCAGCGCGGTCTTTTGCTGGGGGGAGCCGTCCAAAAAGATCTTCATACCGCCGATGAAGAGGCGGCTTTGCCGCGGCGGGAAGAGGCGGAGCGCCTCGTCGTAGCTGCTCGGTGCGGGATAGGCGGCAACGTCTATGCGGAGCGCGCCTTCATCGCACAGCGCGCGGTAGAGGGGGAACATTTCCTCGGAGAGATACCCCTCCTGCGCGAGCGTCATGCCGCCGACAAAATAGTTCTCTTGCGCCGTGCAAAAGGCGGCGCGCAGCGCCTTGCCCTCGGGCATGGGTACCCGCTTTGTCGCCGTGAGGTAGTCCGTTTCCTCCAATATGCCCGCCTTTTGAATGCCGAACAGGCGCCGCGCCGCCGCGTTGAACATGCCCGCGTGCCCCGAGCGCGCCTGTAAGTGGATGGGGCGCGGGATGGCGTCGAGCTCCTCCGCGGGCGGGAAGAGGTCGGCGTTTTTGCAGGTGACGGGCGCATTTTCGCTGAGCCCGTGCGCCGCGGCAAAGGTCTGTACGAGGGCGGCATAGTCCGCTGCGGTGCGGCAGGCGGCGCCATCCGCCTGCAAGAGGGAGAGCGCATACGCGAGCAGGTGGGAGTGCGCATCCAAAAAGGCGGGCAGCACGCATGCGCCCTGCAAGTCGCATACGGCGCCATAGGGCGGCGTGCAGGGGGCGAATTTGCCATCTTCCACGCAAAACAGGTCCTCTCCGGAAAGGGGCAGGGTGCAGTTGCGATACAGTGTTTTCACGGGGGGAGTATTGCCGCTTCCGCGCCGCCGTAATCGGCTGCGGCGCGTTTTTTTGCAATTCGGCGCACTTTATCGAAAAATTTTCCGCCAAAGGCTTGAAATTTTCTGCGGAATGTTGTAAAATGAAAAACGGATATTTGAATTTTATCAGGAGGAAATGAATTCAATGGCAAAGAAGTATTGTTACCTTTTTTCCGAAGGCAACGCAAAGATGAGAGAGCTCCTTGGCGGCAAGGGCGCCAACCTCGCCGAGATGACGAACATCGGCTTGCCCGTTCCGCAGGGGTTCACGATCTCGACGGAGGCTTGCACGCAGTATTATGAGGACGGCCGCCAGATCAATCCCGATATCCAGGCGGAGATCATGGAGTACATCGAGAAGATGGAAAAGATCTGCGGCAAGAAGTTCGGCGATAAGGAGAACCCGCTCCTCGTCTCCGTCCGTTCGGGTGCGCGCGCTTCCATGCCCGGCATGATGGATACCATCCTCAACCTCGGGCTCAACGAGGAAGTCGTCGAGACGCTCGCAAAGAAGTCGGGCAACCCCCGCTGGGCGTATGACTGCTACAGAAGATTTATCCAGATGTTCTCCGACGTCGTTATGGAAGTCGGCAAGAAATATTTCGAAAAGCTCATCGACGAGATGAAGGAAAAGAAGGGCGTCACGCAGGACGTCGATCTCACCGCAGACGACCTTAAAAAGCTCGCCGAGCAGTTCAAGAAGGAGTATAAAAAGCAGCTCGGCAAAGACTTCCCCTCCGATCCCAAAGAGCAGCTCTTCGAGGCGATCAAGGCGGTTTTCCGTTCGTGGGACAACCCCCGCGCGAACGTCTACCGTATGGATCACGACATCCCTTACAGCTGGGGTACCGCGGTCAACGTGCAGATGATGGCGTTCGGCAACATGGGCGACAACTGCGGCACGGGCGTTGCCTTCACGCGTAACCCCGCAACGGGCGAGAAGGGGCTCATGGGCGAGTTCCTCACCAACGCGCAGGGCGAAGACGTCGTCGCGGGCGTCCGTACGCCTATGCCCATCTCCAAGATGGCGGAAGTCTTCCCCGAAGTGTACAAGCAGTTCCAGGAAGTCTGCAAGATCCTTGAAAATCACTACCGCGATATGCAGGATATGGAGTTCACCGTCGAGAACGAAAAGCTCTATATGCTGCAGACGCGTAACGGCAAGCGCACGGCTGCGGCGGCGATCAAGATCGCGTGCGACCTCATCGACGAGGGCATGATC
>CALVLO010000077.1 GCA_944338265.1 uncultured Clostridia bacterium | reverse complement strand
CTCATCGACTTCGACGAGGCGATGAAGCGTTCGCGCACCTATGCGGATTTTGAGGCGAAGGCGCGCGAGAAGCACTGCAACCTCTTCAAAAAGACGGTGCAATAGGAGGAGAGATATGCCCAAGTTCAATATGGATCCCAAGAAGCACCCCATGCCCTCGCAGGATCCGCTCGTCAGAAATAAAAACTTTCAGGAGGTCGCGCTCGGGTACGACGAGGCGACCGCCGTCGAGGAGGCAAAGCGCTGCCTCGGCTGCAAAAACAAGCCGTGCGTTGCGGGCTGCCCCGTTGCGGTAGATATCCCTGCCTTTGTTGCGCTCGTTGCGGAGGGGAAGTTCGAGGAGGCATACGAGGTCATCTCGCGCACCTCTTCGCTGCCTGCGGTGTGTGGGCGCGTCTGCCCGCAGGAGACGCAGTGCGAAGGTAAGTGCACGCGCGGTATCAAGGGCGAGCCCGTGGGCATCGGGCGGCTCGAGCGCTTCGTCGCCGATTGGCACATGGCGCACTCGGATGCCGCGCCCGTCTGCCCCGTGCGCAACGGGCATAAGGTCGCCGTCGTCGGCTCGGGTCCCGCGGGGCTCACCTGCGCGGGAGACCTTGCCAAAATGGGCTACGACGTTACCGTGTTCGAGGCGCTGCACATGGCGGGCGGCGTGCTCGTGTACGGCATTCCGGAGTTCCGCCTTCCCAAGGAGATCGTCCGCCGCGAGGTGGAGGGGCTCAAACATATCGGCGTCAAGATCGAGACGGACGCGGTGATCGGGCGGGTGCTCACCATCGAGGAACTCAAAGAGGAGTACGGCTTTGAGGCGGTCTTCCTCGGCACGGGCGCGGGGCTTCCCAAATTTATGGGCATCAAGGGGGAGGGGGCGCGCGGCGTGTTCTCCGCCAACGAATATCTCACCCGCACCAATCTGATGAAGGCATACGAGGAGGATAGCGAGACGCCCATCCTGCGCGCAAAGAAGGTCGCCGTCGTGGGCGGCGGCAACGTCGCTATGGATGCGGCGCGCTGTGCAAAGCGCCTGGGGGCGGACGAGGTGTATATCGTCTACCGCCGTTCGGAGGCGGAGCTGCCCGCCCGCCGCGAGGAGGTGGAGCACGCCAAGGAGGAGGAGATCGTCTTCAAGCTCCTCACCAATCCCGTGGAGATCGTAACGGACGCGGAGGATAACGTCGTCGGGCTCAAATGTATCCGCATGACGCTCGGTGAACCGGATGCTTCGGGGCGGCGGCGCCCCGTCGAGCTCGCGGGCAGCGAGTTCACGATGGAGGTCGATTGCGTTATCATGGCGCTCGGCACCTCGCCCAATCCGCTCATCAAGGCGACGACGGCGGGGCTCGAGACGCAGCGCCGCGGCGAGATCGTCGCCGACGAGAACGGAAAGACTTCGCTCGAAGGCGTGTATGCGGGCGGCGATGCCGTGACGGGCGCGGCGACCGTCATCCTCGCGATGGGCGCGGGCAAGACGGCGGCAAAAGCCATCGACGAGTATCTCCGCGGCAAATAAGAAAAATAAGCTCGTTTGGGGCGGCGCGCAAAAGCGCCGCCTTTCTCGTTTCTCCCGTCAAGTTCGTCCGCCGCGGCGCATACAATAGCACCATGAAGAGACTTTCTGCAAGGCGGCGCATCGTGCTCGCGTGCTGTGCGGTCGCGGCGGCGCTCGCCGTCACCATCGGCATGTGCCTGTACGCCCTGTCGCTGACGGCGGCGGGCATGCAGCGCATGACCATCGTCATCGATGCGGGGCACGGCGGCGTCGACGGCGGCGTGGTGGGGCGGCAGACGGGGACGAAGGAGAGCGATATCAACCTCGCCGTCTCCCGCCTGCTGCAAGCGGAGTTCGAGGAGGCAGGTTTTTGCGTGGTGCAGACCCGTCTGACGGAGGCCGGGCTGTACGGCGCCGCTACGGCGGGCTATAAAAAGCGGGATATGCAAAAGCGGGCAGAGATCATTGCGGAGAATGCGCCCGCCGCCGTCATCTCCGTCCATCAGAATTTTTTCCCCGCCGCCTCCCGCCGCGGGGCGCAGGTGTTTTTCCGCGAGGACAGCGCGCTCTCCCGTTCGCTCGCCTGTGCCGTGCAGGCGCAGCTCAACGCAATGCCCGAGTGCGTCAGCCCGTCGCAGGCGCTGCGCGGCGATTACTATGTGCTCAATTGCAGCAATCATCCCTCCGTCATTGTGGAGTGCGGTTTTCTCTCCAATGCGGCGGACGAGGCGCTGCTCGTCACGCGCGAATATCAAGCGCGCCTTGCGGAGGTCATCTGCGCGGGGACCGTCGCATTCCTCGCAGAGGGTGCGGCGGGATAGAATTTTTGCCGACTGCCCGCACGGCATCCATTTTATTTGACATTTCACTAAGTGGATGATATACTTGCAGCATGAGTGTATACGCCAACGTCAAACGCTATGAGCTGCGCTATGCCGATATGGATTTTCAAGATGAGCTCCGCCCGTCCGCCCTGCTGGGGCTGACGCAGGAATCCGCCTGCATGAGCGCGGACGAGCTCGGCTTCGGCTACGCCGATCTCAAGCCGCAAAATTTGGGGTTCATCATCGTAAATACCTACTGCAAGCTGCTGCGCCCCGTGCGCCTCGGCGAGGTCGTCACGGTGGAGACGTGGCCGCTGCCGCCCCGCCTCGTCTTTTTCGAGCGCGACTATCGTGTGCGCGTGGGGGAGGAGGAAGTCGCCGCCGTTGCTTCGCGGTGGTGCCTCGTCGATCTGAATGACTTTTCGCTGCAGCGCGGCGAGCGGCTCGGGGAGACGCACGCAAACTGCCCGTACCGCGCCGAGAAGGCGGTGGAGCCGCCCAATTGGAAGATCCCGCACCTTTCCTGCGGGCGGGAGGTCTACCGCATGCAGGTGCAGGCGAGCCATTGCGATCACTACCTGCACGCCAACAACACTCGCTATGCCGATTTCTTCTTCGATTGCTTTACGATGGAGGAACTCGCCCAAAAGCGCGTTGCCGCCTTTCAGATCGCCTACGAAAAGCAGGCGAAGGCGGGGAGCGAACTCTCCCTTTGGCGGGAGGATGCGGCAGACGGCGCGCTGTGCGAACTGCGCTGCGGGGAGGAGTGCCTCTCCCGCTTCCGCGTTTGGTTTGCCGCGCGGTAACGGACGGGGGAAGGGGATATGGAGAAAGCGCTCATCGTCAACTATGTGCGGCTTGTCAAAAAGCTCTTTGTCATTTTCAGCTGCGTCATGCTGCCCGCCGTCATGGTCTGCCTCATCTTTGCCTTCGGCGGCTCGATCGCCTTTTGCATCTTGGCGCCCGCGCTGATCATCGCGTATCTGACCGTGTACGCCTTGTACGCGCTCCGCGTTTCGATGGGCATCGTCCTCGGGGCGGAGGTGACGGAAAGCGTCGTCCACCTCAAAACAAAGCGCAAGACGTTCACCTACGATGCCCGCTGCGGCTGCGTGGGTGTGAAGGTGAAGAAAAATAAGTTTGTGTGCACCTTCCGCACGCAAACTTCCGAAGATACTTTTATCTTTTTGCGCCGCGTGCCCTTTGCCAAGCGCTACGAGGAAGGCTTTGGCGAGGATGAGATGCGCCGCATCGTGCCGAATTTCAATGAATATGCACATGATAATTAAAATATACGGAAAATTTTGCATAAATTCCAGATAATCATGAATATTTATGCAATTTCATCAAAAAATTTTTCAAAGAGGGGGTGCAAACGCTTGACGGATGCGCCCGCTCTTTATATAATATCGTAGAAATCTATCCAACGAGGTTTTTTCATGGAAAAGAAGATTAAAAAAGTTGTTTTGGCATACTCGGGCGGGCTGGATACCTCCATCATCATCCCGTGGCTGAAAGAGAATTACGATAACTGCGAAGTCATCGCCGTTTCGGGCGACGTGGGGCAGGGCACCGAGCTCGACGGGCTTGAGGAAAAGGCGAAGAAGACGGGCGCTTCCAAACTGTATGTGCTCGATCTGAAAAAGGAGTTCGTCGAGGATTACATCTTCCCGACCATGCAGGCGGGCGCGGTGTATGAGGATAAGTATCTGCTCGGCACGTCGTTTGCGCGCCCCGTCATTGCAAAAGCCATCGTCGACATTGCAAAAAAAGAGGGGGCGGATGCCATTTGCCACGGCTGCACGGGCAAGGGCAACGATCAGGTGCGCTTCGAGCTCACCATCAAGGCGTTCGCGCCCGAGATGACCATCATCGCCCCGTGGCGCATCTGGAACATCAAGAGCCGCGAGGAGGAGATCGAGTACGCCGAGGCGCACAACATCCCGCTCAAGATCAGCCGCGAGACCAACTATTCCAAGGATAAAAACTTGTGGCACCTCTCGCACGAGGGGCTCGATCTCGAAGATCCCGCCAACGAGCCGCTCTACGAAAAGGAGGGCTTCCTCGAGATGGGCGTCTCGCCCGTCAAGGCGCCCGATAAGCCCGCCTATGTGACCATTCACTTTGAAAAGGGCGTGCCCACCGCCATTAACGGCAAGAAGATGGGCGCGGTGGAGGTCGTGGAAACGCTGAATAAGATCGGCGGGGAAAACGGCGTCGGGCTTGCCGACCTCGTGGAAAACCGCCTCGTCGGCATGAAGTCGCGCGGCGTGTACGAGACGCCGGGCGGCACCATCCTCTATGAGGCGCACCGCCTCCTCGAGACCATCTGCCTCGACAAGGCGACCATGCACTATAAGCAGCTCGTCGCCGTCAAGTTCGGCGAGATGGTGTACGACGGGCAGTGGTTCACCCCGCTCCGCGAGGCGCTCTCCGCCTTCGTTTCCAAGACGCAGGAGACGGTCACGGGTGATGTGAAGCTGCGCATCTATAAGGGCAATGTAACGAATGCGGGGCTCACCTCTCCCTATTCGCTGTACAGCGAGGATATCGCCACCTTCTCCGATGACGGCGGCGCATACTCGCAGAAGGATGCGGAGGGCTTTATCAACCTCTTCGGGCTGCCCCTCAAAGTCAAGGCGATGCTCGATCAGAAGAAACTCAAATAAGAGAAGAACATGTTCAAGGTATTTATCGACGGGAGTGCGGGGACCACGGGTCTCCGCATTCGCGAAATGCTCGCGCGGCGGGAGGATGTTGCGCTCATCGAACTTCCCGAGGCGCTCCGCAAGGATGCTTCTGCCCGCAAAGAGGCGATCAACGCCTCAGACGTGACCTTTTTGTGCCTTCCGGACGATGCCGCCCGCGAGGCAGCCGCGCTCGTGGAAGATCCGCATACGGTCGTCATCGATGCGTCCACCGCGCACCGCACGGCGGAGGGGTGGGCTTACGGCTTCCCCGAGCTCTCCGCGGCGCACCGTGCGGCGATCGCCTGCGGCAAGCGCATCGCAAATCCCGGGTGCTATGCTTCTGGATTTATCGCGCTCGTCTATCCGCTCGTTCAGGCGGGCATCCTTCCGCCCGATTATCCCTTTGTGTGCCATGCCGTGAGCGGCTATTCGGGCGCGGGCAAGAAGGGCATTGCGGAATACGAGGCGGAAAGTCGTTCGCCGCTCCTCGAAACGCCGCGGCTGTATGCGCTCACGCTCTCGCACAAGCATCTGCCTGAAATGCGCGCTGTATGCGGACTTACGCGCACGCCCGTGTTTAATCCGTATATCTGCGACTACGAATGCGGCATGACGGTGAACGTTCCGCTCTTTTCCGATCTTCTGAATAAGCGGATGGGGGCGGCGGACGTGAAAAAGCTGCTTGCGGAACACTACGCAGGCAGCGCGTTCCTCTCCGTGGGCGAGGAGGAGAGTGGCTATATTTCGGCGAATACACTCAACCACACTAATCGGATGCAGCTGCTCGTGAACGGCAACGAAGAGCGTATCCTGCTCACCGCGCGCTTTGATAATCTCGGAAAAGGCGCATCCGGCGCGGCAATTCAGAACATGAATGTTGCGCTCGGGCTTGACGAAAGCATTTCTTTGTGATATAATTGTAAGGATAACATGATGATAACAAAAATCGGGGGCGGTGTATGTGCGCCCAAGGGATTCCGCGCCAACGGTGTGCATTGTGGGATCCGTAAAAATAAAATCAAAAAAGATCTTGCGCTCATTGTCTCGGACGTGCGCTGTGCGGCTGCATGCGTGTATACGCAAAATCTCGTAAAGGGCGCGCCCATCCTCGTCACGCAAAAGAACGTGGCGGATGGCTACGCGCAGGCGGTCATCGTCAACAGCGGCAACGCCAACACCTGCAATGCAAACGGCGTGGAGATCGCCGAGGGCATGTGCGCCCTCGTGGAGCGCCACACGGGCGTGAAGGCAGGGGATGTCGTCGTGGCGTCTACGGGCGTCATCGGGCAGCCGCTCTCCATAGAGCCCATTGCGGGCGGCATGGAGGCGCTCACTGCGGGGCTCGGCAATAACAGCTCCGCCGCAGCGGAAGCCATCATGACGACGGATACCGTCAAAAAGGAGATCGCCTATTCCTTCGAGCTGGGCGGCGTTCCCTGCAAGATCGGCGCCATCTGCAAGGGGGTAGGGATGATCTGCCCCAACATGGCGACCATGCTCATGTTCATCACGACGGATGCGGCAGTCTCGCCCGCTATGCTGCAAAGGGCGATCTCGGCGGACGTGAAAGACTCGCTGAACATGCTCTCCGTCGACCGCGATACTTCCACCAACGATACGCTCTGCATCATGGCGAGCGGGCTCGCAGGGAACAGGGAGATCGCGGCAGCTGGCACAGACTATAAAAAATTCTGCAAGGCGCTGCATGCGGTCACTTCCGCCATGTGCAGAGCGCTTGCGGCGGACGGCGAAGGGGCGACCAAACTTGTGGAGTGCCGCGTGTGCGGGGCAAAGAGCAAAAAAGCGGCGCGCCTTGCGGCAAAATCCGTCATCAATTCCAATCTTGTAAAGGCGGCGATGTTCGGCGCGGATGCAAATTGGGGGCGGGTGCTGTGCGCGCTCGGCTATGCGGGCGCCGATCTCGACGTCAAGAAGATCGACGTGCGCTTTTCCTCCGCGGCGGGCGAGTTGCTCGTCTGCGAGAACGGCAGCGGCGTGCCCTTCTCCGAAGAGAAGGCAAAGGCGGTGCTCTCCGAACGGGAGATCGTCATCGGGGTAGACCTCAAGGACGGCGCGTTCGGCGCGACGGCGTGGGGGTGCGACCTCACATACGACTATGTAAAGATCAACGGAG